>JBIIQS010000031.1:0-5828 GCA_044341965.1 Rhodoluna sp. | reverse complement strand
CTTGGCAACCTCAGTTGCGATCTCTCCGCGGATTGCGGATGCTTCGCGACTAGCCTCTTCAACGAGCCGTTTGGCCTCGAGTTCGGCTTTGGCCAGTGCCTCATTGGCTTCTTCGCGGGCCAGATTAATAGCTCTTTGACCCTTGCGATCTGCCTCAGCAACCAAAGATTCGTAGTAACTGTCTGCCTCTGACTTCTTGGTCTCTACTTCTTCATTGATGCTTCCAAAGATTCGGATCTTTTCAGCTTCAGCATGGGCCATCAATCGTGTGGCCTGATCCTCAGCAGAAGCCAAGATGATTGCGGCTTGGTTTCCAAGACCGGCATAGGTGGGGGAACTAGACTCTTCTAATTTGGAGCGGAGAGCTTCAATTTCTTGCTTGGCTTGCTTTAGCTCGTCTACCAATTGAGAGTTTTGGGAGGAAAGTCTAAGAATGTCCCTATTTAGGTCAAGAATTGCCTCATCAACTGCAGCCCTAGCGTAGCCACGCAGAGCGCTCGGGAACGAAAGGCCTTCACCTGACATTTTCGTCCTCCAGCTTGGTTGGTTAGAATAGGGAGGGCTCATCGGCCCAAGTCAATAGTTTAGCTGGAATGGATAATCATGCGCTTTTTGATTGCGGCTACCCTATTCATTCTCTCAATTTCCTTTCTTTTGCTGGGCTTGGCTCAGCGGACCATCTGGGCACCGCCCGCAGTTTTCGCAGTTAATCTAGTCGGGCAGGAATCTCAACCATATTTGATTATTCCTGCCGACGCCCTAGCCGTGGTGCCTGGAGAGGCCACAATCAGCGCAATTGGCTCTGGCCAGGTATTTTTGGCAGTCGGTAGAGACGTGGATGTAGCTGCTTGGGTTGGTACAACCAGTCACTCAGTCGTTGAAGGATCGGCGGGACCACAATCTCTTAAGGTCGTGGCAAGTCCTGGAACTGACGATTTCATCAGCCCAGCCGGTTCGGATATGTGGCTTAGCGAGTTTTCGGGAGATTCGGTTGGGGAAATCCTCGTACCAGAAGCTCAAGGACTTTCCGTTTTGGTAGCCAGTGATGGCCTCGGTGCTGCACCGGAAAGAGTACGAGTTTCCTGGCCATCGGAGAACTCGACTACCGTATCTGACATCTTCTTAGGTGTTGGGCTGGGATTACTAGTGTTGGCAATCTTCTTTAATGTTTTGGCACTTGGCAAAATGATTCGAAACCGTGGACCCAGAAGAAAAGTCCCCAAGGCACCCCAAGGTCCTAGGTACAAGCCAAAGAACAGAGGCTACGATCTACCAAAGCGCGGAAGAAGATCCGCCAGCAACAAAATTGCAATAGCCCCAATCTCTATTGGGCTGGTGCTGGCACTGAGTGGATGCCAGATGGCGGAAGTTCCTCAGAACACACCCTCCCCGTCTGAATCATCTACGGCTTCGATTGTGGATCAAATTCAGCCAGCAATTAATGAGCAACAGGTTGCAAGAATCTTGGCAGACATTCAAAGTGTGGTGGCTGAAGCAGATGCCTCTGGAGAGGTAGCTGTACTTGAAACCCGAGTTGATGGGCCAGCGCTACTGTTCCGCGAAGCAAATTACCTCCTAAGGTCTAAATCCCCTGAGATTTTACCTTTACCCCCAATTTCAACTTCTGTGGTTTCAATCACCATAATTTCAAAGACTGAGTACTGGCCAAGATCATTTATGGTGGTTACTCAAGATGGTGATGATCTGCCGCAAACTTTAGTGATTGAGCAGCTATCACCGAGAGATCCCTACAAGCTGATTTATAACATGGCCCTTCTGCCTGGGGTTGAGTTTCCGGATGTCGCAGCCGCTACCGAAGGCGCAATTCCTGTTGACGTTGATTCCCAGTTCCTGAAAGTATCGCCAATCGTCCTGGCACCTACTTATGGTGACCTAATAGACAACGGCCCATCAAGTGAATTTTTCAGCCTCTTCGATTTATCGACAGATAAGTTCTATGAGCAAATATCGCAAACCCAGAAAGAGCAAACTGAGAGCTTAAGCAATGCGACAACACAGTTTTCTCATTCTCTTGGTGAGTTCAATGTTGTTTCGTTAACCACCTCGGACTCTGGGGCTATTGTGGCGCTGATGATGGTCGACACTTGGGAGATCAAACCCACAGATCGCAACTCTGCAGTTACCGTTTCGGGTGATGAGCTGCTTCTTCTTGGAGTTGAGGGAAGCACAAGGGGAGTAAGCACTCGTTATGGAAACATGCTACTTTTCTATGTTCCGCTAGCAAGCTCTGATCAAAAAGTAAGACTTCTTGGTGCCACTCAGTCTCTACTTAGCATCGAGGTTTTGTAGGTGACCATCGAATTTGGTAAGTCCACTGGCAGAGCACAGAACGTCCCAGCTCTTGTCATTCAGGTAGACGTCAATTCGATTAGGGACTACCTGGCAATTTCTGACAGCCTTCCAGTACTTGTTCTATTCGTTCAAGAAAATGACCCCGCGAGCCAATCCATTCTTAGCACTGTGAAGATGCTTACGGAAAAATCCGCAGGCAAAATATTGACTTTGGTAGTAGACGCGGTTAGGTCTCCCGAGCTAGCCCAAGCTTTCGATCTAAAGCAAATTCCGACTCTGCTAGGAATGCTTAAGGGACAGCCAGCACCTCTATTTGCTGGTGATCAACCAGCGGAGCAAGTGCAGCAAATCATCGACCGAGTTCTTGAAGTTGGAAAAGAAAACGGACTCACCGGGACCGTAAAAGTAGCAGAACCAGAACCCGAGCTATCAATCACCCACCAGCAAGCATTTGCCGCCATCGAAGAAAGCAATTACCCGTTGGCGAGATCTCTTTACGAAAAAGCCTTAGTTGAAAACCCCAATGATCAACTAGCCGAAGCAGGGTTAGCTCAGATTAAGCTCTTGATTCGCTTGGAGGGCAAAGACCTGCCAACCCTTGTCAGCTCCGTAGGGCAAGACACGGACACAGTTTTGGACCGCGTGGACGCACTTGTTGCCACAGGAGCGGCCTCGGCGGGATTCGAGCAGCTGCTTGCTTTGTTTGAAGGTACCGCCAAGGATCAAAGAGAGCCTATTCGCCTGAGATTTGTTGAACTGTTCCTGGTTGTTGGAAACGAAGATCCTGCCGTTATCAAGGCCCGTAAAAATCTAAGCCTGCTTCTTTTCTAGGAGTGATTATGCCGGTATATCTAGATCACGCAGCCACCTCTCCAATACGCGCAAGCGTTCTCGAGCTATACGTTGCCACCCTTTCCGAAATAGGTAATCCGGCATCGGTTCACAGCTTCGGGCAACACTCGAGGCAGATTCTCGAACAGGCCCGAGAAGAAATCGCCAAGGCAATCAACTGTGATCGCAACGAGGTGATCTTCACGTCTGGCGGAACCGAGAGTGACAATCTGGCAATCAAGGGCATCTATTGGGACGTAAACTCCAAGGACTCAAGCAAGAACGTGATCGTAAGTGCCGCAGCAGAACATCACGCGGTGCTGGATGCAATCAACTGGCTAGTTGATTCACAAGGCGCAGAGCTGTATCTAATTCCAAGTGATGATCAAGGTGTTCTAGATGCTGCGGCACTGGAGCGCTACCTGGGGCAAAATGCTTCTCGTGTTGCTCTTGTAAGCGTGATGTGGGCCAACAATGAAATTGGTGTTATTCATCCCATTTCGGAAATCACAAAAATTGCGAAGAGTTATTCGATTCCAGTTCACTCGGATGCGATTGCAGCCCTTGGGCATATCCCTGTTGACTTTGCTAAATCTGGATTGGCAGCAATGACAATCACTGGTCACAAACTTGGCGGGCCGGTTGGCTCGGGTGCACTGATTCTGAGAAGGGATCAGAAACTAACTCCGGTGAACCACGGCGGTGGCCAGGAGCGAAACTTACGTTCTGGCACCCCTGATGCTTCTTCGGCTGCAGCGTTGGCGTTGACCATAACCGAAGCGGTTTCCGAACAAGAAGATTTAGCCCAAAAGCACCAAATCATGAGCCAGCGACTAATTGCTGGGGTGAAAAAAGTTGCCTCAGATGTGATTGTCTCTGCCGAGAAGGCTCCGAGGCTTCCAAATAATGTCCACTTCAGATTCCCGGGCTGCCTGGGAGATAGCTTGTTGTTTCTTTTGGATCATGATGGGGTTTCAATTTCGACCGGTTCTGCCTGTACGTCTGGTGTCAGCGGCCCATCCCACGTAGTTTTGTCTTTGGGGGCTAGTAATGATGAGGCTATGGGAACACTACGAATTACCCTTGGTCACAGCACCAAAGATCAAGATATAGACGCATTTTTGGAGGCCTTCCCCAAGGCGTACGAGGGTGCGAAAAAAGCTGGACTAACCAGGAGATAGATGAAGGTACTAGCGGCAATGAGTGGCGGAGTTGACTCTGCCGTAGCTGCCGCACGCGCTGTTGATGCTGGGCACGAAGTAGTAGGTGTACACCTGGCGCTTTCACGGATGCCTGGAACTCTAAGGACTGGATCAAGAGGCTGCTGCACCGTAGAAGACTCCATGGACGCTCAGCGTGCGGCAAACAAGATTGGCATCCCTTTTTATGTTTGGGATTTCTCTGAAAGATTCAAGCAGGAAGTTGTTGATGACTTCATTAGCGAATACCAAGCAGGTCGGACCCCGAATCCGTGTATGAGATGTAACGAGCGAATCAAGTTCGCAGCGCTTTTGGAAAAAGCGCTAGCACTAGGTTTTGATGCGCTTTGCACCGGTCACTACGCATCCATAGAAACTGATTCCAAGGGGAATCTAGAACTGCATCGCTCTCTCGCGATGGCCAAGGATCAGTCTTATGTTCTTGGAGTTTTGGACAAACAGCAGCTCCAACACTCACTATTTCCACTGGGTAAAGCAGCCAACAAAGAAGACATCCGCGCCGAGGCAAAAGCACGTGAGCTTTCGGTGGCACAAAAACCAGATAGCTACGATATTTGCTTTATTCCAGAAGGTGACACCAGAGGTTGGCTCTCGGACAAGATTGAAAGAACCGAGGGCGCCATTGTTGACCTCGAGGGAAACCTTCTGGCAACCCACGATGGGGCTATCGGCTTCACGGTTGGTCAGCGCAGGGGACTCAACATCGGTAAGCCTTCCTCCGATGGAAAGCCTCGTTATGTGCTCTCGATTAGGCCCAAAGACAATGTGGTGGTTGTGGGCCCTGACGAGGCGCTACTTATTTCAGAGCTCAGTGGCTCAAAGTACTCCTGGTGCGGCGAGGCACCAACGAACACAACTGATTGGTTCGAGACCGAGGTTCAAGTTAGAGCTCATGGACTTTCGCACCCATGTCGGGTCAAGTTAGCCGAGAATCAAATGGTGATTACCCTTTTGGAGCCAATCCGGGGAGTCTCACCCGGCCAAACTGCAGTTGTCTACCTTGGCTCAAGGGTCTTGGGTCAAGTAACAATTGATAAAACCGTGTCGGCAGTGATGGAGCAGGTTTGAATTCAAAGGAACAAGCTCGAGCTAATGAGCTAGTTGATCTAATCAACAAGCATCGAGCCGCTTACTACCAATCCAACACATCGCTTATTTCTGACGCCGAGTATGACGCACTAATGCGCGAGCTCGAAAAACTTGAAGCCAAGTACCCACAGCTGATAACCGGGGATTCTCCAACGCAGAGCGTCGGGGGAGAAGCGAGTCAGACCTTCCAGCCATCAGTGCATCTCGAGAAGATGATGAGCCTGGATAACGTCTTTTCCATGGAAGAACTTGATACCTGGTTGGACAAAGCAGGCGGCGGACCGTTTCTTTGTGAGCTAAAGATCGACGGACTTGCAATTAACCTGCGCTACGAAAAAGGCAAACTAGTTTCTGCTGCCACCAGAGGCGATGGAA
>JBIIQS010000030.1:0-6008 GCA_044341965.1 Rhodoluna sp. | reverse complement strand
TCGACGTCCTGGAGTCCGTAGAGGACATAGTCGCCGATGTTGCAGAAGCGGTAGACATTACTGCGGTCGAAATTGACTTAGCCGTTGAAGAAGTCGAAGAAGTAGTTGTTCCAGGTGGCGGATTTGTTTTAAAGAACAACGAAGACGATGACATTCCCGCTCAGACAACCACCATTACCGGTGCAACAGCCGACCCGGTGAAGGACTACCTAAAGCAAATCGGTAAAGTTGCGCTTCTAAATGCTGAACTTGAGGTTGAGCTCGCAAAGCGAATTGAAGCTGGATTGTTTGCTGAAGAGAAGCTCGCTGGGAAACGGCAGCTTTCCAAAGACCTAGAGCGCGATCTTCGTTGGGTTGTAAAAGACGGGCAGAAGGCAAAGAGCCATCTTTTGGAAGCAAACCTAAGACTCGTTGTTTCGCTAGCGAAGCGTTACACCGGTCGCGGAATGCAATTTTTGGATTTGATTCAAGAAGGAAACCTCGGACTTATCCGTGCGGTCGAGAAGTTCGATTACACCAAGGGTTACAAGTTCTCTACCTATGCAACTTGGTGGATTCGCCAGGCAATTACTAGGGCCATGGCGGACCAGGCAAGAACGATTCGTATCCCGGTTCACATGGTTGAAGTTATTAACAAGCTAGCCAGAGTACAAAGACAGCTGCTTCAAGATCTTGGACGCGAACCAACCCCAGAAGAGCTAGCTAGAGAGCTAGACATGACACCTGAAAAGGTCGTCGAGGTTCAAAAGTATGGGCGCGAACCTATTTCCCTGTCCACACCACTTGGTGAAGATGGCGACAGCGAGTTTGGCGACCTGATTGAAGACACTGAAGCCGTGGTTCCAGCCGATGCTGTTGGTTTCACGATGCTTCAGCGAGAACTTGAACGAATTCTTGGCTCGTTGCACCCACGTGAGGCTGGTGTAATCAAGAGCAGGTTTGGTTTGGGCGACGGAGTTCAAAAGACGCTAGATCAAATTGGTGAAGAGTTTGGTGTGACCCGTGAACGCATCAGGCAAATTGAGTCGAAAACAATGTCCAAGTTGAGGCATCCTTCGAGATCTCAGATGCTTAGAGACTACTTAGAGCAGTAGCTCAAGTCTTTAGAAATTACTTGCTAAGAAGCCTGGCTGTTTCGTCTAGCCAGCCTTTTGCAATTGGCTCTAGTTTTGCCTTGTTGGCGTTTCCGTGATGGGCACAAAATAGCAACTCACCAGTAGCAAGTGACGCACGAATGTAAGCCTGAGCTCCGCAGACGTCGCAGCGGTCAGCTGCACTTAGCACTTCACTTGGATTCTGGTCCTGTGTTTCTAATGGCTGCATATGTTTTGTTTCCCTTCTGTCTCCTATTTGAGCACACCAATCAGTCGCTTTCGTTCAAATTGCCCCATATTTCGCTAACTGCGAAGTTATTTCCCGACTTCGGGTGTTTGGATGCGCTCAAGGGCTTGGCCGAGATTAGCATTTCAGAGTGGCAACCGAAGACTATTCAGCTAGACACCTCTCCGTCCTAGAAGGACTAGAGGCTGTCCGGAAGCGCCCTGGAATGTATATCGGTTCCACCGATGGTCGCGGACTGATGCACTGTCTATGGGAGATCATTGATAACAGTGTGGATGAGGCGCTTGCCGGTCACGGCAAGCACGTGACAATAGAACTGAATAAAGACGGCAGCGTGACCGTAGAAGATGACGGCCGTGGGGTGCCTGTTGATATCGAGCCAAAAACTGGACTTTCTGGTGTTGAGGTTGTTTTCACCAAACTGCACGCTGGTGGAAAATTTGGCAGCGGATCCTATGCAGCTTCCGGTGGTTTGCACGGTGTTGGTGCGTCTGTTGTCAACGCTTTGTCCGAAAGATTAGATGTTGAAGTTGATCGAAACGGTCAAACCTACGCCATGTCCTTCCATCGTGGAGAACCAGGGGTTTTCGACGACAAGAAATCCATTTCGCCGCAAAGCCCTTTCAAGGCATTCGCTAAGAAAAGCGAACTGAAGATTCTTGGCAAAGTTGCCAAGAACAAAACCGGCACCAGGGTCAGGTACTGGCCAGACCCGCAGATTTTCGTAAAAGAGACCGCCTTCGATCTCAAAGACCTTGAGGACAGAGCAAGGCAGACTGCCTTTTTAGTTCCAGGATTGGTTCTATCTGTGGTGGACAAGAGAAGCGGCAAACCTACCAAGCAGCAATTCAAGTTTGATGGCGGTATTTCCGAGTTCGTTGACTACCTTGCACCAGACGCTGCCCTTACGGCGATTTGGAGACTCAGGGGAGAAACTGAGTTTACCGAGACCGTTCCTGTACTAGACAAAAAAGGAAACATGGTTTCCACTGAAGTCACTAGAAAATGCGAGGTGGACATAGCTCTTCGCTGGGGAACGGGCTATGAAACCAGCTTCCGCTCCTTTGTGAACGTTATTGCCACACCCAAGGGCGGAACTCACGTAACTGGCTTCGAGCAGGGGGCTGTAAAGGCGATTCGAGCTGAAATCGAAGCGAATTCCAGAAAGCTAAAACTTGGCAACGACAAGGTCGAAAAAGAAGACATTCTGGCAGGCCTCACGGCTGTTGTTGCGGTCCGCCTTGCAGAGCCCCAGTTCGAGGGACAGACCAAGGAGATTCTTGGAACCCCGGCAGTAAAAAACATAGTTGCCGCAATTGTTGCCAAGAGGCTCAACGAGCGATTCTCATCAGGCAAGCGTGATGATAAGACCCAGTCTGCTTTGGTTTTGGAAAAGATAGTTGCAGAAACTAAATCGAGAGTGTCGGCTCGAACCCATAAGGAAACCCAACGCAGGAAGAACGCTCTCGAGAGCTCATCATTGCCAAGCAAGCTAGTCGATTGCAGAACTTCGGAAACCGAAGTTTCAGAACTGTTCATTGTGGAGGGAGATTCCGCTCTCGGAACGGCAAAGCTTGCTCGCAACAGCGAGTACCAAGCCCTTTTGCCTATTCGCGGAAAGATTCTTAATGTCCAAAAGGCTTCGGTCGCGGACATGCTTTCAAACACGGAGTGCGCATCAATTATCCAAGTATTGGGCGCGGGTTCTGGACGCAGCTTTGAGCTGCCATCCGCACGCTACGGCAAAGTAATTCTGATGAGCGATGCTGATGTCGATGGTGCACACATTAGAACTTTGCTTCTAACTCTCTTCTTTAGATACATGAGGCCTCTGGTGGAAGCTGGACGAGTTTATGCAGCAGTCCCACCGCTTCATCGAGTTACGGTTACTAATGCTGGATCGAAAGCCAACGAACACATCTATACCTATTCGCAAGCAGAGCTTGAGAAGTTACTTGCAAAGCTAAAGACCGCAAAGAAAAGTTACCAAGAGCCAATTCAGCGATATAAGGGTCTTGGAGAGATGGATGCCGAGCAGTTAGCGGAGACAACCATGGACCGATCAAAGCGTGCGCTTAGAAGAGTCACCGTAAAAGACGCTGCGGCGGCTGAAAAGATGTTCGAGCTATTGATGGGTAACGAGGTCGGTCCAAGAAGAGACTTCATTATCGACTCAGCAGACACACTCGAGCGCGAACGAATTGACGCTTAAGCTAAGCCGATAAAACTAATCGCAGGCGCTGCATCTCCTGACGTGTCCCGCTTCTGGATCTCGTATTCAATACCGATTGCCTTACCTTTGGCGTCAAGTAACTGGAAACTTTCAGGTCCCGCATAAGCCAAAGCAATCTGATCCCTAGCCTTGGTGAACTTGTGAGCCCTCATACCTCCGGTGGCGCGGCCTTTCTTCGGGAACTCGTCAATCTTGGTCACTTTTAGCGCTCCGGGGTCAGTGCCAGGAAGTGCTTTTGAGCTGTTTGCAATCGTGAGCACGATGTTCTTGGATTTTGCTTTCAAGACCCCAAAGTAGACAACTTCGGATTCAGTCTTTATCCCAGCCATTCCGGCACCGTTTCTTCCCTGAGGGCGGACGGTCTTGGCATCAAATCGGAGCAGTTGCGCATCTTTGGTTATGAAAACCAGCTCATCGTTTTCTTCCGAAAGAGCTGCACCCACTACTTTGTCCCCAGCCTTGAGGTTTATGCACTCAAAGTCAGATTTTTGTGGGAAGTCTGGCAGCACTCGCTTAACGGTTCCATTTTTGGTTCCCATTGCAACGATGCTCTTATCGTCAACTGGAATAACGGCAACAACCTTCTCCTTTTTACCCAGACCAAGAAACTCTGCCGCAAGTGGACCGGGGTTTTGAGCACCGTAGTCACCGATCGGGATGTCCCCGATGTGAGTTCTGAGCATTCGACCTAAATCTGTTATGAATACGACATCTGATCTCGTGGTCGATGAGAACCAGTTCCGATAGCCAACTTTTCTTGAAGCAGGGGCTTCGGGTGACTCAGAGCGAAACACACGCCCATTTGAAGTTAGGGAAACTGCTGTTGGGGAGTCGGATAATTGTGCGGAGACTTGCTCTTTTCCACTTGAGACCGGTGCAGTTGTTTCTTCGGCCTGGATTGATGTTCTGCGGTCATCACCGTAGTTGTCGGCCACCTCTTGCAGCTCCGCAGCAACTAGTTCTTTCAAGATCTTGTCGGAAGAAAGAATCTTCTCAAGCTCCTCGATTTCCTTCTTTAGCTGCTTCTTCTCGTTGTCTAGTTCAAGCTTCGAGAACTTAGTTAGTCTTCTTAGGCGAAGCTCCAAAATGTATTCGGCTTGAATGTCCGAGAGCTTGAATTTCTTCATGAGCTTTGTTTTGGCTTCTTGAACCTCTTCGGAAGCCCTGATGATCCTGATCACCTCGTCGATGGCTACAATTGCAAGGAGCATTCCCTCTACTAGGTGCAGTCTGGCCTGACGCTTACCCAAGCGGTTTTGACTGCGGCGTTTGGTAACAACCACTCGGTGAGCTAGATACACACCCAACAGGTCTCGAAGCCCAAGGGTTTGTGGTTGCCCGTCAACGAGCGCAACGTTGTTGATTCCGAAGCTGTCTTCCATTGGGGTGTAGCGGAACAGAAGATCAAGAACAACTTGTGGGTCGAAGCCAGTTTTGAGTTCAATTATCAGCTTGAGTCCGTTGCTTCGATCGGTCAGGTCGATTACGTCTGAAATGCCCTGCAATTTCTTGCTGTTGACACCTTCTTTAATCTTCTCAATAACTTTTTCTGGGCCAATCAAGTAAGGAAGTTCGGTTACAACCAAGCCCATCCTTCTTGGAGCAACACTCTCCACCGCAACTCGTGCCCGCGTCTTGAAAGAGCCGCGCCCGGTTTCGTAAGCTTCGGCGATCCCATCTCCGGCGATTATGATTCCGCCGTTTGGGAAATCTGGCGCAGGCACGATTTTCATTAAATCCTTGAGTGTGCTCTTTGGGTTCTTCAGAAGGTGAATTGCCGCCTTGATTACCTCACGCATGTTGTGAGGTGGCATGTTTGTTGCCATACCTACGGCAATTCCCGATGCACCATTCACCAATAGGTTTGGAAAGGCAGCGGGCAAAACCTCAGGCTCTGAAAGTTGAGCGTCATAGTTGGGCTTGAAGTCAACGACATCCTCGTTCAACCCCTCGTTCATCATTAGTGCGGCAGCGGAAAGTCTTACCTCGGTATATCTGGCAGCTGCCGGCCCATCGTCCAAGCTTCCGAAGTTTCCGTGTCCGTCAATCAGCGGTGCGCGCAGAGAGAACGGCTGCGCCATTCGAACTAACGCATCGTAAATAGCACTGTCTCCGTGAGGGTGGAGCTTACCCATTACCTCGCCAGTAACTCGAGCAGATTTGACGTGACCTTTTTCTGGTCGAAGACCCATTTCACCCATTTGGTAAACGATGCGCCGGTGAACCGGCTTTAGGCCATCTCTGGCGTCGGGTAGCGCTCTTGAATAAATGACGGAATACGAATACTCAAGAAAAGAATCCTGCATCTCCTTGGATAGGTCGATGTCGAAGATTCGCTCGGGAACTACTTCAATAGGATCTTTGGCCATGGTCTTCCTGTTGCTGTGGCAAACTTAGCTTCGATGCTACCTTCTGTTCCCAAATCACTCGGGAG
>JBIIQS010000029.1:0-6131 GCA_044341965.1 Rhodoluna sp. | reverse complement strand
GCCACTAGGCCACCAACTGTGAAGCTACCTTCTGCAACCAGGAAGACTCCGACCAGCATGGATGCTGCTACTGCTGTTTCTGGAATCAACAGTAGGTAAACCCAGATGTTTGCAATCAGTCCGGCCTTTTTTAGCTCGGTGGATCTAAGTCCTTTCGCCTCGGCCGCAAACTTGCGTGCGGCATGATCGCCGCGACCAAAGGCTTTGAGCACTCGAATACCGTGCACTGACTCTTCAACCGAGGTTGCTAGGTCTCCGGCCTGGTCCTGGGAGAGTCTTGCAACCTCGCCGTACTTGGCCTCAAAGCGGTAGCCCTGGATCCAGATTGGAATTGAGATCAAAAAGAAAATTAGCCCTAATAGCCAATGGAAAGTAAACAAGATTGCAAGCCCAACAACAATTGTTAGGGCGTTAGCAAATAGCAGAACAACACCAAAAGAAAGCCAGCGGCGAATCAAGCTCAGATCTTGGGTCGCTCTTGAAAGCAGCTGGCCTGAGGGCCAGCGATCGTGGAAGCTAACTGGTAGGTCTTGCAATTTCTTGTAAAGTGTGGAGCGCAGTCCAGCTTCGACAAAAGTACCAGGGGTGAGTACGAGCCAACGGCGAAGTAGCACCATTGCTGCTTCCAGGGTTCCCATGAGAAACACTAGAAATACGAACAAGTAAAGAGTGTCTAAGGTTCCAGACCCGTCAAGGTTGTCAAACAAAGATCGCAGTAATTGAGGAATTGCTAACGCGAACAAACTAGCTGCAACTGCGGCAATAATACCGAGGATGATCCGAGGGAGAGCTTTTTTCGCGTAGGGAAAAATTCGCAATAGAGTTGCGATGGTTTTTTCTTGCTTCATGAGTCCTCGGTAATAACATGCCTTTTTGAGGCAGCCTTCTAGGTTACCACCCCATCAAGAACTTCCGTGCTTGAGCTAGTGGAAGAAGTGACGTTCCCCGGTTAGGTACATTGTTATTCCAGCATCGGTGGCAGCCTGAATTACCTCTTCATCTTTAATTGATCCGCCCGGTTGCACGACAGCTTTCACTCCAGCTCTGATCAGGATTGCCAAACCATCTGCAAAGGGGAAGAAAGCGTCGCTTGCTGCGACCGAGCCCTTCACTCGGCTTCCGGCTCTGGTAACCGCTAATTCACAAGAATCCAGCCTGTTTACTTGGCCCATTCCGATACCAACCGATGCCCCGTCTTGGGCAAGCAGGATGGCATTTGATTTAACTGACCTAACCGCACGCCACGCGAACTCTAGGTCAGAGCGAGTTTGGGCATCTGCCTTATTTCCCGAAACCAATTTCCAGTTTTGATCAGAAAAATTCCTGAAGCTATCCGACTCTTGAACTAGAAAGCCACCGGATATTTGCTTGAGCTCTTTTTCAGGTGGGCTATAGCTTGGCGGAAGCTGCAGAACTCTTAAGTTCTTTTTTGTTAGCAACAAAGATAAAGCTTCTGAATCGTATCCAGGAGCGACGATAACTTCTGTAAATATTTCAGCCACCTGAGTCGCCATCTTCAAGGTCACAATTCGGTTCGCCGCAATCACGCCTCCGAACGCAGAAACCGAATCACAAAAGTGAGCCTTCGCATGGGCGTCGGCAATAGCGTCATCCGAATCGGGTGAGCCAATCGCTATTCCACATGGATTAGCGTGTTTGATAATGGCAACAGCTGGTTCGTTAAAGTCAAAAGCGGCTCGAACGGCGGCGTCTGCATCAACGTAGTTGTTATAAGACATTTCTTTGCCGCCGAATTGTTTGGCTTGGGCAATACCCAATGACTTTTCTAAGCCATCAACTTTGTAAAGTGCAGCTGCCTGGTGTGAATTTTCTCCATATCTCAGAACATTTGCCAAGGAAGCAGTTATGGCTAACTTAGGTTCAAAACCTGGGTTCTTGCCTGCGTCAGTAGTTGCTGCCGCTTTCCAACTATCATCAAGCGCGCCAGCCATCCAGTTCGATACAGCTGTGTCGTATTTTGCGGTGTGTGTGAATGCCTGCAGTGCTAAGTTCTTTCGCTGCGCCAAAGTGGTGCCGCCAGAAGTGGTTGCCTCGATGATGTCTTTGTAGTTGGCAGGATCCACCACAACGGCAACATTGGCGTGGTTCTTGGCCGCGGCACGAACCATCGCTGGACCACCGATGTCGATCTGGTCAATTGCTGACTCCCCACTGGCGCCACTGGCAATGGCCTCCACAAATGGGTAGAGGTTCACAACCAGCAGTTGGAATGCACTCACACCAAGTTTTTCCAGCTCAGCTCTATGACCGGTTAGCCGAAGATCCGCCAGCAATCCGGCGTGAATAGCAGGGTGAAGTGTCTTTACTCTGCCATCGAGAGTTTCCTGGAAGCCGGTAACCGCAGAAACTTCAGTAACTGCAATCTTGGCCGCCGAAATGGTTTTTGCAGTTGAGCCGGTTGAAACAATCTCAACGCCAGCGGCAGCAAGTGCCTTGGCAAGCTCTAGCAAACCTGTTTTGTCTGAAACCGAAATTAAAGCCCGTTTGATTGGAACCTTGTCGAAATGAAGGTAATCGGCGGCGGTGTATTTGCTTTCCATAAATACCCTTAGCCGACTTTGCTTGTCTCAAGTTGCTTGGTCGCTAAAAACTTAACGGTGTCTATCAATAGCTTGTGCTCGACCAACTTTATGCGCTCATGCAAAGTATTTTCATCATCAGCCGGTAAAACGGTTACCTTCTCTTGGGCCAGAATTGGTCCAGAGTCCACTCCCTCATCGACAATGTGTACTGTTGCTCCGGTTTCTCTAGCGCCAGAAGCTAACGCATCTTTTACGGCATGGGCACCTGGAAAACTCGGTAACAGTGCTGGATGAATGTTTATGATCCGCGGAGAAAACTTGGCAACAAAGGATTTAGGCAGGACTTTCATAAATCCCGCAAGAATAATTAGGTCCGGATCAAGATGCGATATGTTCTCTCCGAGTTTTTCTGCCCAGCTATCACGGTTAGCAAAATGCTTTTCTTCGACTACAAAGGTTGGGACACCATATAGGTCTGCGTGCTCAAGACCTGGGGCCGGTTTATCGGATCCAACGGCCAACACTTTGGCTGGAAATAGTGGGTTTTTTGTTGCTTCCAACAGCGCCAGCAGGTTTGATCCTGAGCCTGAGATCAAGACAACAACTGAAAGCATGGGGTTAGCCTACCTTTTTAGAGATACCCGGCTTGTCCGCCTCTGGCCTAGCGCTGTAAAAAGCAGCCAGTGTGGAAACCACTCCGACCTCTACGAAGACAACTAACGCCAACATCACCGGAGAGACACCCACCTGAGATAACCTTCCGGGGCCAGCGCTTCCCGAGGCAATCAAAGCAAGTAGGCCCATTTGAGACGCTGTCACAAAAGCAATTGAGAGACCAAGCGAGAGTGCCGCGGTCCAGGATTTTGCAAATTCGAATCTAATTTCGTCGGCAGATTTTCTAATCGAGAGTGTTGCAATAAATGCCGCGAGCAAGACAACGGCTATCGAAACCATTCCAAATTCCAACTGCCCAACCGGCAGAGCACCAAGAATTGGAATCGCCGGAAGTGGTCCAACTTGAGAACCAAGAGGAGAAATAAGTGAACCTGCTCCAATTGAAAAACCAACACCGGTAAGCCAGGCAGCCCCGTAGATTACCAAGTTAGGTATCAGCGCTAATTGACCAAGAGTTATCACCACTGCGCCCAAAACGCTAACCTGGACACTCTCGTAGAGCCTAGTTATGTCAATCCAACTGATGGCAATTAGTACGGCGATAGTAAATGCCGAGATCATCAAGAGCATCACTGTTATTGCGGATCCTGCTCTAAACGCAGGTCCCAGTATTGATCGAACGCTCCAGTGAAGTTTCAAGCGAAAAGAATTAATTGCCTGGCGGATACGATCACGCTCTGGCGCCTGATCTAGAATATCTCCTTCAAAAATCTCATCCGGCTGTCCAAACAAAGACCCAAGCACTTGAAAAAACAAAAACAGACTTGTTGGGAAGAAAACACCTTGCCAGGCAATTGGATAAATGGCGCTGTCATATGCTGCTGTGCTGATACCCAGCGCTGCAGCTCCGTAAACCAATCCACCACCAAGCCAACCTGGCCAAAGCGATCTCGCCGCAATGAATCTCTTGCCGGCATTGTAAAAAGAGCGAACCAACCAAATTGTCATTCCCAGTGGAACTAGAGTCACCATAAATGCCGGCACCAATATACCCAACAGTTCTCCTTCGGGAACTACTAGTCCCGTGCCGTGAGAAAGTAACCAGAAATCGGCAGCTGCCCTAAAGGCCACCAGCCACTCAACATCGGGGTTGTTTTCTAAAAACCAAACCAGGGTTAGCGGCACAAGCAGAAGACTCAAGCTAATTGCCACCAGTATCGCGGCTTCTAGAGCTGCGATAAAAAAGGTCTGTCTTTTATTCACGGCTTACAAGATCTCTAAAGAGAGCCAATTACCTCGCGCATTAGCGCGGCAGTCTCGCTAGGAGTTTTACCAACCTTGACACCAACTGCTTCAAAAGCTTCTTTCTTGGCCTGTGCAGTTCCAGCACTTCCCGAAACAATTGCTCCGGCGTGACCCATTGTTTTGCCTTCGGGAGCGGTGAATCCAGCAACGTAAGCGACCACTGGCTTTGTGACATTGTGCTTGATGTATTCGGCAGCTTTTTCTTCTGAGTCGCCGCCAATTTCGCCAATTAGAACAATCGCCTTAGTTTCTGGATCATTCTGGAATGCTTCAAGGGCATCGATATGAGTGGTACCAACTATTGGGTCGCCACCAATTCCAATAGCAGTGGACATTCCGATATCTCTTAGTTCAAACATCATTTGGTAAGTCAAAGTTCCTGACTTGGAGACCAAACCAATTGGTCCGCTACCGGTGATATCCGAAGGCGTGATTCCCGCGTTTGATTTTCCAGGACTAATAATTCCTGGGCAGTTGGGACCAATCATTCGAGTTTTTAGTCCCTTGGAGACATTGTGTGCCCAGGCTTCCGCGGAGTCATGAACCGGGATTCCCTCCGTGATGACAACTGCGAGTCCAATCTGCGCATCGATGGCTTCAAACATCGCAGCCTTCGCAAAAGCTGGTGGAACGAAGATAACGCTAACGTTGGCTCCGGTTTCCTTCATGGCTTCGGCCACAGTTCCAAAAACAGGTAGTGACTTTCCATCTACGTCAACAGATTCGCCAGCCTTGCGGGGATTAACTCCGCCAACAATGTTTGAGCCGCCAGCTAGCATTCTGCGAGTGTGCTTCATACCCTCAGATCCAGTCATACCCTGGACGATGATTTTTGAGTTTTCGTTTAGAAAAATTGCCATCTAAATTCTTACTTCCCTTACTTGCTAGCTAGCTCGGCGGCTTTATCGGCGGCCTCGTCCATGGTTTCAACTACTGTGACAAGCGGGTGATTCGCATCCGCCAGAATTTTTCTACCCTCGTTTACGTTGTTGCCATCAAGGCGAACAACCAGAGGCTTAGAAGCCTTGGAGCCTAGTTTTTCTAGGGCTCCAACGATTCCGTTTGCAACCGCATCACAAGCTGTGATTCCACCAAAAACGTTCACAAAAACGCTTTTTACCTGGGGGTCGTTCAAGATAACGTCCAGTCCGGCAGCCATAACTTCAGCCGAGGCTCCTCCACCGATATCCAAGAAGTTAGCTGGCTTTACTCCGCCATGGCGGGCGCCCGCGTAAGCAACCACATCCAGAGTCGACATCACAAGGCCGGCACCGTTACCAATAATTCCTACTTCACCGTCTAATTTGACGTAGTTCAGATCCATAGCTTTAGCCTTGGCCTCCAGGGGGTCTAGCTCGTCGCGCTCCATTTGCTCGCGCTCGTGCCTAAACTCCGCATTGTCATCCAAAGTGACTTTTCCGTCTAGGGCAATAACTTCGCCGTCTTCAGATAAGACCAGTGGGTTGACTTCAACCAATGTGGTGTCTTCTTTTTTGAAGACCTCGTAAAGTTTTACAAAAACCGGAGCAACTTTTGCCGCGAGGTCATCATCGAAGCCACCTAGCTTGGCAATTTCTAGGGCCTTAGCTAAATCGATTCCCTTGACTGCGTCAATTGGGACTTTGGCAAGCGCCTCTGGTCTTTCCTCTGCAAGCTGTTCAATATCCA
>JBIIQS010000028.1:0-6215 GCA_044341965.1 Rhodoluna sp. | reverse complement strand
TCAGCATTATTGTTCTTATTTGCTGGATTCCGCTCAAAGTCAAGCCAGGCTTCGCAACCGTCGCAAATGCCCTTTTGGTTGGACTTTTTGCCGATTTCTGGCTCATGATCCTTCCTGATCTAACTGCGTACTGGCAGCAGCTAGCTGTATTCATGCTGGGAGTCGTTGTCGTTGCAATAGCCACCGGTCTATACATCAGCTCAAGGCTGGGATCTGGCCCTAGAGACGGTCTAATGCAAGGGACAGCGAATGCCGTCGACAAGCCGTTCTGGATCGTTAGGACGGCTTTTGAGGGCTCTGTGCTCACAATCGGTTGGCTTATGGGAGGCCAGGTTCGCGAAGGAACTCTGATTTTTGCACTAACAATCGGATACCTGGTCCAGATGTCGTTGAAGGCCTTCAAGATCCCAAAGGGCTAGTTCTAATCGCCTGTTTTGGGCGGGTGGCACGATTTGATCGTTTGCTCGATGGCTGAGCTCGGTTAGGTAGGATACACTATGCCGATAATGCACATTATGTCAACAAGCAGAATCATGGCAACTTGAACCTATCCCCACAGTTTTTCCTACTTTGAAGCCTTGACCCACTGCTCAAGCTTCGAGTTCGCCTCACCTGAATCGAGGACCGATGTGACTAGCTGAACCGCTGACTCAAACCTCGTTAGAAGTTCAGAGCCAACCAGATTTGGGTCCTTGGCAGCCTGGTAAGCCACCACTCCCCCCGCTGCGTTCAAAATGACGATGTCTCGGACTGCTCCGAGGTTCCCAGAGGTGCCACCGGCAAATAGATCCCTTGCAATCTGGGCGTTATACCTAGCATCGCCACCAAGTAGTTGCTCCAAATTGGACTTTTTGAGACCTAGCTGGGTTGCATCCAGCTCCCATTTGGTCATCAAATTGGGCGAAACTTCCCAAATTTGACTCTTTGTGGTGGTCGTTAGCTCGTCCAAACCGTCATTTCCCTTGGAAACTAACCCAAATCGGCCTCTTTGAGCCATTTCTTGGGCCATCAGTGGGGCAATTTGCTCATTTGCAACACCCAACGAGGTTGCTAGGGGTTGGGCGGGGTTGGCCAAAGGGCCTAGGAAGTTGAAAGTTGTTGGCACACCGAGTTTCTTTCGGATCGAAGCCGCATGCCTCATGGCTGGATGAAAAACCAGGGCGAAAAAGAAAGTTATTCCGGTCTCTTTGAAGACCTGAGCCACCTGCTGGGGTGATAAATCGAGGTTTAGACCCAACTCTGACAACATCTCGGAAGATCCGGTTTTTCCTGAGGCTGATTTCGAACCGTGCTTGAGAACTGGAACCCCAGCTGCCGCCGTGAGGATAGAGGCCATTGTGGAGATGTTCACGGTGCCGATCATGTCACCGCCGGTTCCAACTATGTCCACCGCATCGCTTCCAGTCTCTAGCTGCAAACAGTTTTTAAGCATCGTGTCCACTAGTCCTGCTAGCTCATCAACGGTTTCACCCTTTGAGCGAAGTGCAACAAGAAAATTCGAAACTTCAGCCTCAGGGGCTTGCCCGGACATGATTTCAGATAAAGCCCAAGAACTCTGGTGCCGAGTTAGGTTACGTCTGGCGCTCAAATCTTCAAGAATTGAAATCCAGTTTGTTTGAGATGGCATCAGGTCAGCTTATTACCGAAACACTTGAGATTTGCTGGCATATTGCCCTAGATGCCAATAATCTCGGGTTATCATATTGTTATGACCTCTGCCCAAATGACCCAAAACGCCCCAATCGTGATAAATCGCCCCAGCGCGACCTCGGTCGGAACCATCGTTTGGCTTGGTAGCGAGGTCATGTTTTTCGCGGGTCTATTCGCGATGTACTTCAGTCTTCGGGCCAACTCCCCAGCTATTTGGGCGAACGACACACAAATTCTTGATGTCACCTTTGCCCTGATAAACACCCTAATCCTTGTTGCTTCATCTTTTACAGCGCAGTTTGGCGTTTTCGCCGCTGAACGGCTCCAACCAAGGGCAACCGGGCTATCGCCGGTGAAATGGGGTCTGGTTGAGTGGTTCTTCCTCAGCTACATTCTGGGGGCCATCTTCGTTGCCGGCCAAGTCTATGAATACGCGATGTTGGTATCCGAGGGTGTCACACTTAGCAGTAACTCCTACGGCAGTGCCTTCTACATCACGACGGGTTTCCACGCACTACACGTGACAGGCGGATTGATCGCTTTCTTGCTTGTTATTGCAAAAACTTACGCAGCAAAAAAGTTCGGTCACCTAGAGGCAACCAGTGCAATTGTGGTCTCCTACTACTGGCACTTTGTTGATGTTGTTTGGATTGGCCTTTTCCTAATAATTTACGTTTTGAAATAAAGAAAGCAATTGATGTCACTTCGAAAAAGACTTAATGGCTCGCGTCGCTCTCCCCTAGCGGCGACAATCGTGATCGCAGCAGGACTGCTTTTCTCCGGTGGTGGCTACGCGGTAGCAACCAGCGTTGTTGAATCAAACGTTGCAACAGGTTACACGGCTGACCAAATTGCACAGGGTAAGAAACTTTTTCTTTCTAACTGTGCGAGCTGCCACGGTCTAAATTCCGAAGGTACAGAGGCGGGACCCAGCCTGATTGGTGTTGGAGCAGCATCCGTTGACTTCCAAGTTGGCACCGGCCGAATGCCAGGCCAAGCATCTGGTCCACAGCTTGCCAAGAAACCAGTTCAGTTTACAGACGAGCAAATTGAACTTATGGCAGCTTATGTTGCTTCACTAGCACCAGGTCCTGCAATTCCAGAAGCAAAGTATCTTGAGGCGACCGGAGACGTGACCCACGGTGGTGAGCTATTCAGAATCAACTGCGCAATGTGTCACAACGCTGTTGGAGCCAGTGGTGCTCTAACAGAGGGAAAATACGCACCTACTCTCACAGGTGTATCAGCAAAGCACATTTATGAGGCTATGATCACTGGTCCACAAAACATGCCAGTGTTCAACGACGCGAATTTGACCCCAACCGACAAGCAAGACATCATCAGTTACCTTGCCTACGTGGATGCAAATGATTCGGCCGGCGGTTACGAATTAGGAAGCCTTGGGCCAGTTGCCGAGGGGTTGTTCATTTGGATTTTCGGTCTAGGCGGAATTATTGCGATAACTGTATGGCTCGCAGCGAAATCGAATTAGAAGGAGACATTAGTTGGCTGGCAAGGATCTAGAAAGAGGCAAAGAAGCCGAAGGCTTCGAGCATCAATTCGAGACCGGTCTTGCGGTTATTTCGCAAGACAAGATCAGCGATCCTGGACTAGAGCCTCACCGGGTTCGCATGACCGACAAGTCTCCTAAGCACGCCAAGAACGCTGAGCGCCAGGTAGCTGTATTGTTCTTGCTGTCCGTGTTAGGAAGCTTTTTCGCGCTATGGGCATATGTTGCCTTCCCAATTACTGAAGACCTGTCCACCGTGCGAGCAAACAACTTATGGCTTGGTCTTGGTATGACGCTTTCACTGCTAGGAATTGGAATCGGTGCAGTGCACTGGGCAAAGACTTTGATGCCAGACTTCGAAGTTTCAGAACCTCGTCATCAGACGCGTGGCAGCGATGATGTGCGTGCGGCAGCGGTTGAGATAGTTAAACTTGCAGATCAAGAGTCTGGATTCTCGCGCAGAAAACTAATTCGGAGAACCATGTATGGAGCTCTTGCTCTATTCCCGCTCCCCGCGCTAATTGTCTTTGGCGACTTGGGTCCTGTTGTTGGAGACAGCCTTCGACACACGATGTGGAAAAAAGGCACCAGGCTTACAAAAGACCCAACTGGTGTTCCAATCAAGGCGTCGGATGTCACATTGGGTTCTGTCTTCCACGTCATTCCTGAGGGGCTAGCTGAGATGCACGAGCACAAGCTAGAAGAAAAAGCGAAGGCAGCTGTTCTGCTTGTGAGACTAAATCAAGAAGACTTAATTGAAAACGAAGATAAGAAAAACTGGTCGTACGACGGCATCGTTGCGTACTCTAAGATCTGCACACACGTCGGTTGTCCAGTTGCGCTCTACGAGCAGCACACACATCACTTGCTATGCCCATGTCACCAGTCAACATTCGACGTGACTGAGCACTGCAAGGTTGTATTTGGTCCAGCAGCTCGCCCCCTTCCGCAGCTTCCGATTTCGGTTGACGCAGAAGGCTACCTAATCGCACAAAGCGATTTCCTAGAACCAGTCGGCCCTAGCTTTTGGGAGCGTTAAAAATGACGACCGCAGTCACTGAAAAGAAACCAGAAGGCGCACTCGCCTCAACTGCCAATTACCTAGATGAGCGCCTTGGAGTCGGAGGTATTCTCAAAAACTTTGGTCGAAAGATTTTCCCCGACCATTGGTCCTTCATGCTTGGTGAGGTTGCGCTCTACAGCTTCGTAATCTTGCTCATCTCCGGAACCTTCTTAACCTTCTTCTACCAGCCATCGATGACCGAGGTTATCTATGACGGATCATACGTGCCTCTGAAGGGTGCGCAGATGTCGATTGCGTACGCCTCGTCACTGGACATCTCGTTTGAGATACGCGGTGGAATGCTCATGCGTCAAGTTCATCACTGGTCTGCACTCCTGTTCGTTGCAGCCGCGGGTCTTCACATGCTTCGAGTATTCTTCACCGGCGCATTCCGTAAGCCACGTGAAATTAACTGGTTAGTTGGGTTCATGCTTTTCATCTTGGGTATGGCAGCTGGTTTCACCGGTTACTCCCTTCCAGATGACTTGCTATCCGGAAACGGCCTTCGCATCATCGATGGAATGATCAAGGGAATTCCGGTAATTGGTACCAGCATTTCATCAGGACTGTTCGGTGGCGAGTTCCCAGGAACGGAAATTATCGCAAGGCTCTATGGTCTGCACATTCTTCTGGTGCCGGCTCTGATCGTTATCTTCATTGCCATCCACTTGTTCATGGTTGTTATTCACAAGCACACCCACTACTCCGGCCCAGGTAGAACCGACGAGAACGTTGTCGGCTATCCATTGATGCCGGTTTACGTTGCTAAGGCTGGTGGATTCTTCTTTATCGTGTTTGGTGTTGTGATGTTGATTTCGGCAACTTTCACAATCAACCCGATTTGGAACTACGGACCCTATGACCCCTCCCCTGTTTCTGCAGGCACACAGCCTGACTGGTACATCGGTTGGTTAGACGGTGCCCTACGTTTGGCACCGAGCAACTTAGACGTAGTTTTGTTTGGTCACACCTACCCATTCGGTGTCTTGATTCCATTGGTTGGAAGTTTGGTTTTCCTTGGACTGGTAGCCGTTTATCCGTTTATCGAAGCTTGGGTAACCGCCGACAAGCGTGAGCACCACGTCTTAGACCGCCCAAGAAACGCTCCAACTCGCACAGCTATCGGTGCTGCTGGTGTTACCTTCTACGGAGTTCTATGGGCAGCTGCTTCTACAGACATCATTGCAGTTTTCTTCCACATGTCACTTAACCAGGTTCTAACTTCAATGCAGATCATGCTTATCGCCGGGCCGATTTTCGCCTACATCGTCACCAAGAGAACTTGTTTGTCGCTGCAGCGCAAGGATCGAGAGATCGTACTTCACGGTAGAGAAACTGGACGCATTGTCCGCCTGCCACACGGTGAATACATCGAGGTTCACGAACCTCTAGATAAGTACGAAATGTACAAACTAGTTGACTTCAAGGATTACAGGCCAACGATTGTCAGGCCTAATGAAAAGGGCAAGATCACAGTTGGCACCCGAATCAGATCTGCTCTATCCAGGATCTACTTCGAGGACCGCATCTCTCCAGTTTCTCAAACAGAGCTGGATCAGGCTCAATCACACGATCACTCCCCTGCTATTGAGCCAACGAAGCAAGAGGAGCTATCAAAGTAGCCAAATAAAATAACCCCGGCAATTAGCTGGGGTTATTTTTTGGGTTTGTATGAATCGACTTCTATCTCAACCAACATTGCCTGGTTGATGAATTGAATTCCGCCAAGCATTGTAGCTGCTGGTCTAATTGCTGAAAAGATCTCACCGTGAGCGCGGCCAACCGCGTCCATGTCTTCAGCCTTCGCAAGGTACATTCTGGTTCTAACAACATCTTTGAGGCTGTGTCCTCCCATCAAAAGGGCTTTCTCGATAACTTGGAAAGCGACTTTCGCCTGACCGTAAGCATCCCCCTCATGCTGCAGCACACCATCGACAGTTGCGGTTGAGCCAGATACGTGAATGTATGGGCCGGCAACAACGGCTCTTGAGT
>JBIIQS010000027.1:0-6413 GCA_044341965.1 Rhodoluna sp. | reverse complement strand
TACAAGGAGCTCAAGGAGAACCAGCGCGTTGAGTTCGAAGTAAAGAACGGCGACAAAGGCCCTCAGGCCGACGCCGTGAACCTAATCTAGGACCACCTAGACTTCACGGGAAAGCCGCTACCTTTCGGGGTAGCGGCTTTTCTCATACCCTACCCACTTGCACTCTCAGCCTTAGAGTGCCAAAATTGAGTTAGCACTCAAACAAATAGAGTGCTAATCCTTATACCAACTTCGGGAGAAACCCAAAAATGGCAAAAATTATCACTTTCAATGAAGAAGCCCGCCGTGGCTTAGAGCGCGGACTAAACATCCTCGCAGACACCGTGAAGGTCACCCTTGGCCCACGTGGACGTAACGTCGTTCTTGAGAAAAAGTGGGGAGCACCCACCATTACCAATGACGGTGTTTCCATTGCTAAGGAGATCGAACTAGAAGACCCATTCGAAAGAATTGGTGCTGAGCTAGTTAAAGAAGTTGCTAAGAAGACAGACGACGTAGCCGGAGACGGAACTACCACCGCAACTGTTTTGGCTCAGGCACTTGTTCGCGAAGGACTTCGTAACGTAGCAGCAGGAGCAGATCCAATTACGCTAAAGCGCGGAATTGAGAAAGCTGTTGAAGCAGTTATCAAGGAACTTTTGGCAAACGCTAAGCCAGTTGAGACCAAAGAGCAGATTGCTGCAACCGCGTCTATTTCTGCAGGCGACCCAGTAATCGGTGAACTAATTGCTGAAGCAATTGACAAGGTTGGCCGTGAGGGTGTTGTAACAGTAGAAGAGTCAAACACTTTTGGAATCGAATTACAGCTAACTGAAGGTATGAGATTCGACAAGGGTTACGTCTCGGCATACATGGTTACCGACCCAGAGCGTCAGGAAGCAGTTCTAGAAGATGCTTACGTGCTAATCGTGAACTCCAAGATCTCGAACATCAAGGATGTTCTTCCTGTTGTTGACAAGGTAATCCAGGCTGGAAAGCCGCTTCTTGTTATCGCAGAAGACATCGAGGGTGAAGCTCTAGCTACCCTGATCGTGAACAAGATCCGAGGAATCTTCAAGTCTGTTGCCGTAAAGGCTCCTGGCTTTGGTGACCGTCGTAAGGCAATGTTGCAAGACATCGCAATCTTGACCGGTGGCCAGGTTATCTCTGAAGAGGTAGGCCTAAAGCTAGAAAACACCGACCTAACCATGCTGGGACGCGCTCGCAAGATCGTTGTTACCAAGGACGAGACCACAATCGTTGAGGGCTCTGGAGACAAGGACCAGATTGCTGGCCGAGTCGAGCAGATCCGTCGCGAAATCGAAGCCACTGACTCTGACTACGACCGCGAGAAGTTACAGGAGCGTCTAGCCAAGCTTTCCGGTGGAGTTGCAGTTATCAAGGCTGGAGCCGCAACCGAGGTTGAGCTAAAAGAGCGCAAGCACCGCATCGAAGATGCAGTTCGTAACGCCAAGGCTGCTGTTGAAGAAGGAATTGTGGCTGGTGGTGGCGTTGCGCTACTACAGGCTGGGAAGACTGCATTCAGCAAGCTAAAGCTCTCAGGCGACGAGGCAACCGGAGCGAACATCGTTCGCGTTGCCATTTCGGCTCCGCTGAAGCAGATTGCCATCAACGCAGGTCTTGAGCCAGGCGTTGTTGCCGACAAGGTTGAAAACCTACCTTCTGGACACGGTTTAAACGCCGCAACCGGAGAGTATGTTGACATGCTTGCCGCTGGCATCAATGACCCAGTGAAAGTAACTCGTTCAGCTTTGCAAAATGCTGCATCGATTGCTGGCTTGTTCCTAACTACCGAAGCGGTAGTTGCTGAGAAGCCAGAGCCTGCGACTCCTACAATGCCACAAGGTGGCGGCGAAGGAATGGGCTTCTAACCCAAAAATAACCTTTGGTTGGCGTACTCAATTTCCCGGTACTGATTAGCGGCGAAAGAAAGAGCAACGCCAATCTCAGATAGCTGAGTATCAACTGCGCCTGCAGTGGTTCGCCAGCGATTAGCTAAAGCTTGAAATGATTCGGCTGCGGCTCCTCGCCATGAACCCTGCAGGCTTTGCAGTTGGTTGTGTAGAGAAGAAACCTCCGCCTGAACCCTGGAAATCGTTGCATTGATCTGACCGGTGGCAGCAAGCACCTGCTCGCTATCTACTTGAAATTGCGCCATTTTGAACCTTTCGTAGGGCCCCAGATTAGGCAGAAATAGCAGGAGATAAGCCCTGGTCAGACAAGTTGTGTAAAAGTGGCTAGACCCAGTCGTGTCTGGCGGGAAGCTTTACTCGGAAGGTAGCTCCACCCTGTGGGGTGTCCCGAACCTCAATTCGGCCTTTGTGTAACAGCACAATCTCTTTCACGATGGCAAGCCCAAGACCAGTTCCACCGGTCTCGCGGTTTCTAGAGTTATCTGCTCGGTAGAAGCGTTCAAAGATCTTGTCTCTAAGTTGCTTTGGAATACCCTCGCCGTGGTCAATCACCTCGATGATCACTTCATCCTCAGTTTTTTGACCAATACCAACTTCAATAGAAGCCTTATTGGAGCTAAAGCGCTTGGCGTTTTCAATGAGGTTCACTAGAACCTGTCGAATCTGACTCTCGTTAATCTCCGCAAAAATCTTTTCATCCTTAGCTAACTTAGCTCCGCTAAGAGTCAGCACCGTAAAGCTAAGTTTCTTGTCTGTAGCAGAACTACTCTTAATAACCGACTGCACTAGCTCAATCATGTCTACCTTGCTTGCATCAAGCTGCTGGTTCTCATCTAATCGTGCCAAGGTCAATAGCGACTCCACTAGCGAAGACATTCGAATTGCCTCAGATTCGATGCGTTGCATCGCCTCTTGAACCTCTGATTTTTTCTTTAGAGCTCCTTTTCGGTATAGCTCGGCATAACCACGAACTGACACCAGGGGAGTTCGAAGTTCGTGGGAAGCATCAGCAACGAACCGGCGCATCTGGCCCAAGGTCTTGTTTCTTGATGAAACCGAATCCTCGAGTGAATCGAGCATGGTGTTCAGGCTTCGATTCAGTCGTGCAATTTCAGTTTTGCCTGGACGCTCAATAAGTCTTTGAGAAAGGTCCCCAGAGGCAACGAGCTTGGCTGTCCGCTCAACTTCTCGCAGCGGTCTAAGAGCCTGGGCGATAGTGAGCCAGATACTCAGACCGCTTAGGCCCAGTAGCAGGAAACCAAAACCCCCACCGATAGCCCGGTATTGGCGCAGAAGTTCAAGGTTGGTGCTGTTTGGCAGGGCTACGGCAACTGAGCCATCAAAGTCCCTAAAGGGCTGGGCTACCACTCGCCAGCTGTCGCGTTCGTCAATGGTCACATCCCCCAAGGTGCCATTCTCATCTAAGTCAAAGGGCACTCCAGCCGTTCGGAACACGGCGTCCAGATCGAGCACTTCAAGATTAGGAAGCTGCATACCAGTAGCATCCGAGGCCATGATGCGATAAATAGTTCCACCTCGAGCATCGAGCACGGAAATCAAATAATCACTTGGCAGCCTCGGTAGCGTCAGCCTCTTGGCTTCTAGTCGAGACTGAATCTGGGCGGGGTCTTGCTGGGCAAGAATTGATGCTGTCGCAGATAGTAAGTTATCGGTATTTTGCTGCAGGTAGGCTCTCAAGACTGAGACAGTTCCAAAACTTGAAACGAGAAGTAGCAGCCCAATAATTGCAACGGATAGGCCGGTCAGCTTACTTCTTAGAGAGACCTTTTCCCAGGCAGTAGCAAGTTTTGATGGCATTAATCATTTTTCTTATAGATATAGCCAACACCGCGCTTGGTTTGAATTAGCGACCTTGAACTAATCGGATCAATTTTTTTGCGCAGGTAGGAAACATAAGATTCAACAATTCCCATGTCGCCGTTGAAGTCATACTCCCAAACGTGATCAAGAATCTGGGCTTTGGTTAGAACGCGATCAGCGTTCATAACTAAAAAGCGAAGTAACTTGTATTCGGTTGGAGAAAGATCAACAAGTGTTCCTTCAACACTTACCTCGTGAGCGTCTTGGTTTATTACAACTGGACCGGCGTCGATAACCGCAGGCTCTGCGTCGGAGGATTTGGTTCGCCGAAGAATTGCTTGAATTCTCGCAACTACCTCATCCAGGCTAAATGGCTTGGTGAGATAGTCATCTCCACCAACGGTTAATCCGGTGATCTTGTCTTCAACCTCATCGCGTGCGGTTAGAAAAAGAATTGGTGCCTGAATGCCAGCTGAACGCAGTTTCTTGGTAACACTAAAGCCGTTCATGTCCGGAAGCATTACATCCAGCAAGATGATGTCTGGTTCGGACTCGGTAACTGCCGCTACAGCAGCCGTGCCATTGGCGGCGGTTTGAATCTCGAAGCCGGCAAATCGCAGGCTGGTGGCAAGTAAGTCCCTGATGTTTGGCTCGTCGTCGACTATTAGCACTCGGGTTTTTGTCATGGCTCAAGTGTCCCAGTTATGCCTGAAAGAAACCTGAGAGTTAGTTGAGTATTTTATATGCTTGATACATCAAGGATTTTGTAGCTATAGCCCTGCTCCGCAAGAAAGCGCTGGCGGTTTTGAGCAAAATCCTGATCTACTGTGTCCCTGGCAATCAGGGTGTAAAAAGACGCTGTTCGTCCATCCGCCTTGGGGCGAAGCAGCCTGCCCAATCGCTGGGCTTCTTCTTGCCTGGACCCATAGGACCCTGAGATTTGAATCGCCACTGAGGCTTCTGGAAGGTCAACCGAGAAGTTAGCCACCTTTGAAACCACCAGGGTGGGCTCTGACCCTTCTCGGAATGATTGGAACAGACGCTCTCTTTCATTGACCGGAGTTTCACCAGTGATTTTAGGAACACCTAGCAAGTTTGCCACCTCATCTATTTGATCTAGGTACTGACCAATGATTAGCGTCGGTTCACCATTATGTCGCTGCAGAAGTTTCTGGATCACAGGAATCTTAACTTTCGATGTTGCAGCCAATCGATAGCGCTCATCCTGTTCGGCAATTGCGTAGTTCAATCTTTCATCTTCTGGAAGATCAACTCGAATTTCAAAACATTCTGCTGGTGCGATGTATCCTTCGGATTCAATTTCTTTCCAAGGTGCATCAAAGCGCTTTGGTCCAATCAAAGAAAAGACGTCGCCTTCTTTTCCATCTTCTCGAACTAGCGTTGCGGTAAGTCCTAATCTTCTTCTTGCTTGCAAGTCTGCGGTCATCTTGAAAATCGGAGCTGGAAGCAGATGTACCTCATCGTAAATTACCAGTCCCCAATCTTTGGCGTTTAGTAACTCGAGATGGGCATACTCACCTTTTCGCTTTGCGGTAAGAATTTGATAACTCGCAATCGTAATCGGCTTTACTTGTTTGACTGACCCAGAGTATTCACCGATTTCTTCTTCGGTTAGTGTTGTGCGCTTTAGTAGTTCTGCTCGCCACTGTCTAGCGGCAACGGTGTTGGTGACCAGAATCAAAGTGTTAGTTTTTGCCTTAGCCATGGCGGCTGCTCCGACGATAGTTTTACCCGCGCCGCAGGGCAAGACCACCACACCTGAACCACCCTCCCAGAACTTGCTGACAGCGTTGCTCTGGTAGTCGCGGATCGCCCAGCCATTTTCGGCAAGAGCAATCTCGTGTGGGGTACCGGGGGTATATCCAGCCAAATCTTCGGCCGGCCACCCCAGCTTTAGAAGCTCTTGCTTGAGAGCTCCTCTGGCAAAGGGCAGCACCTCGAAAGTGTCCTCGGAGAGCCTAGAGCCCAGTAATGCGGCTATTTTTGAACCCCTGGAAGCCTCCAGCAAGATAGCCGGCGAGGAGCAGGTAAGAAGCAGTTGCCCTTCAGCATCCCTTCGAATCACCAGCTTTCCGTAGCGATCCATGGTCTCTTGAATATCCACTCGAACCGAGGAGGGAATTGCGAACTTGGCGTACTTGTCTAGCACCCCAAGGACATAGCCGCTGTCGTGGCCGGCGGCCCGAGCATTCCATAAACCAAGCTTGGTGATTCGGTAGGTGTGAATGTGCTCCGGAGCTCGCTCTAATTCAGCAAAGATTGCTAGATCATGGCGGGCATCTGATGCTACTGGGTGGTTTACCTCTAATAGTGCTGTTTTATCACTTTGAACAATCAGCGGGCCTTCGCTCATAACTAGCCGATCACAATCGAAGTGATGGCGGACACCGGAAGGGTTCTTTCAATGTCAGCCTTACGGTCTCTGGCTCGCAGTCTGCCATTTGCCAAACCAATAGGCTCTAGGACAAAGTTCATAACTTTGCCGTTGGCATTTATTTCAACCAGCAGGATACTTTTTGAGGCCAAGGCAAGTTGAATCTTTCGATCAACATCTGATTCGGGCGCTTGGTCTGATATTTCAAGATCTTGTTTTCTAAGTCTGGTTAGTTGGTCGTGGAACAACGCAGTGTGAGAGCTGTTTTTATGAATAGCCGATGG
>JBIIQS010000026.1:0-6421 GCA_044341965.1 Rhodoluna sp. | reverse complement strand
ATCTTTTGAAGTCATCTCAGATTGGTCCAGAAGGCCCAATTCCGGTCGATAACGCTGGTTACTTCGACAACGTCCCAGGTGGCACCGCACACAACTTCCGAAGAAGAGCCGTGACCATGCTAGAGCAGCTGGGTATCTCTGTTGAGTTCAGCCACCACGAGGGTGGTCCTGGTCAAAATGAAATCGATCTTCGTTACGCCGATGCACTAACCATGGCAGATAACATCATGACCTTTAGAACCGTCATCAAGGAAGTTGCCATTGAGCAGGGCGTATACGCCACCTTTATGCCAAAACCCTTCACTGAGCATCCAGGATCTGGAATGCACACCCACATGTCCCTATTCGAAGGCGATACCAACGCGTTCTTCGATGCCAGTGGCCAGTATCGGTTATCTAAAGTCGGTCGTCAGTTCATGGCTGGATTATTGCGCCACGCTCCTGAGATCACTGCGGTTACCAATCAGTATGTGAACTCATATAAGCGTCTTTGGGGTGGCGGAGAAGCTCCAAGCTTTGTTTGCTGGGGTCACAACAACCGCTCCGCTTTGATTCGCGTTCCGCTATACAAGCCAGACAAGGGCCAGTCCTCGCGCATTGAGTATCGAGCCATCGACTCTGCTGCAAACCCATACCTTGCCTACGCCCTGCTACTTGCCGCAGGACTCAAGGGTATTGAGAATGAATATGAACTGCCCGCGGAGACCGAAGACAACGTCTGGAACCTAACCGATTCGGAGCGTCGGGCTATGGGAATCGAGCCATTGCCACAATCTCTGGATCACGCCATTCGAAAGTTTGAAGAATCGGAACTTGCAGCAGAAACTCTAGGTGAGCAAGTATTTAGCCACATGCTCGCTAACAAGAGAGCGGAGTGGGCTGCATATAGAACTCAGGTCACCCCATTCGAGCTAAAGCGGAATCTAGAAACTCTTTAGTAGCTAATGGCCCGAGAGCGCAGCACCGGATTATCTGAGCTTGCCGGCTCTGGCTTTATCGAACTAGACCAAGCTCAGCAGAAGCTCGCCAATCTATCTGCGCAGTTAGGTCTTAGCGAATCAAACCTCCTTGAACCAATCGGGAACACTCAAGATCCCGACCAGTGCCTCGAGCTACTTGTTCGCCTAACTAGAGACAACAACCCAAAGATAAATTCAATGGCAGCGAATCAGGCAGCGTTTGGGCGGCTATGTAAAGTCCTTGGTGCATCGGTTGGGCTATTTGAATTCCTTGCACGAGAGCCAGCAGCACTTGAATTGTTTTTGCAAGAGCCAGCATTACCAAGCGCGGAATCATCTCTAATCGCGCTTACTAAGGCCGCCATAGGTGTTTCACCGATAAGGATTGCCTACCGGCAACAGCTTCTAAAAATTGCAATCTTTGACGTGTGCTCGCAAGATCCAGCTAGCCAAATTGGCCCCGTTTCTAAAGCACTGGCAGATTTGGCAGCGGCGGCGATTGAAGCAGGACTAATTCTTGCCAAGGCAGAACTTTCCGACGAGTCAAACCAAGTTCATTTCCCAAAGCAGGATATTGCCAACACCCGCATTGCGGTTATTGGCATGGGTAAATGTGGTGCCAGGGAATTGAACTACATATCGGACGTTGATGTCATTTATGTTGCCGAACCTGCCTCTAATGAAATTGAAACCGATAGGGCGCTTGAGATTGCCACCAAGGTTTGCAGTCGGATGATGCGAATAATGGATGAGGCAGACTCGGAGCCAGCGCTCTGGCAAGTCGATGCCAATTTGCGGCCTGAGGGTAAAGCTGGCGCTCTAGTTAGATCTCTTGATTCGCACAAAACCTACTACGAGAGATGGGCGGAGAGCTGGGAGTTTCAGGCTCTCTTGAAGGCAAGGCCAATTGCGGGCGATACCGAGCTGGGTGATAAATACTTAGCGGTGACCCAGCCAATGGTTTGGGAGTCTACCGCCCGCGATAACTTTGTTGAATCCGTTCAGCGTATGAGACAGCTTGTAACTGACAATATTCCAATAAGCGAAGTGGACGCTCAGATCAAGCTTGGCCCAGGAGGCCTAAGGGACATTGAGTTCACGGTCCAACTGCTGCAGTTAGTTCACGGAAGAACCGATAGCACTCTTCGGGAAAGAAGCACCCTAGGAGCCATTGACGCCTTAGCAACTGGCGGATACATTGCCAGAGATGACGGGAAGCGATTTAGTGACCACTATCGCTTTTTAAGACTTCTCGAGCACCGGATTCAACTCAGTCACCTAAGGCGCACCCACCTGATGCCAGCCGATGAGCCAGCTAGAAGAGCAATCGCCAGGTCACTTTCCTTGGAGCTAAGCGCCACGAATCTAATTGAAAGATGGGAATCGGTAAAGCTCGAAGTTCGTGATTTGCACCAGCAGCTTTTCTATAGGCCGCTGCTGAGCGCGGTGTCGGGTCTTAGTCAAGAAGATCTTGAGCTAACCAGCGCCCAAGCACAAGATCGCCTAGGCGCAATTGGTTTTCACGATTCCCGTAGTGCTTTGGCGCACATCACTGCCCTGACTTCTGGTTTGTCCAGGCGAGCAGCGATTCAACGGCAACTCCTTCCAGTATTGCTGCAGTGGTTTGCCGAGGGCACTGACCCAGACGCTGCACTTTTGGCCTTTAGAAGATTGAGTGAGGATCTGGGGGATTCCCACTGGTACCTTCGGATGCTGCGTGACTCATCAGGAGCTGCCAAGCGCATGACGCAGGTGTTTTCAACAAGTCGTCTAGCAACATCGCTGTTTGAACGAATGCCAGAAGCGGCAGCCTGGTTTGAACGCGAAGAAGAGCTTCTACCACAAGAATTAGATCAACTTCTTGGCCAATTCCAGGCAATTATTTCTCGCCATGAAGACCCGGATTTGGCCGCAGCTAGCATCAGGGCTATTCGTAGAAAAGAGACCCTCCGGGTTGCAATCGGATTCGTTATCGGCTCACTCGATCTTGATGCCTCTTCCAAGGGCCTGTCGGACATAACCGAGGCGTATCTATTGAGCATGCAAGAACTTGCTACCGGCTCGATGCAGAAAACACTTGGCAATCTTAGCCAAGAGCTTGCAATAGTCGCCATGGGCCGGTTCGGGGGAGCAGAGCTTGGGTTTGGTTCCGACGCCGACGTGATGTTCGTATACAAACCCACAGTCGCCGATGTCAACTTAGCCCAATCAGAGGCTCAAGAGCTAGTTTCTGAGATTCGAAGACTTTGCTCAGATCAGATTCTTGAGTTTGAGCTAGATCTGGATCTTCGGCCAGAAGGTAAGAACGGGCCCATTGTCAGGTCGATTGATTCCTACGCCAGTTACTATCGGCGTTGGGCGGGTACCTGGGAGTCTCAGGCTCTGCTTCGAGCACGGGTAATTTCTGGAGAGGAATCAATAAAGGCAGAGTTTGTTTCGCTGATTGATCGCTATCGCTATCCAGAACAAATGGAAGAAGCTGCGGTAATTGAAATAAGAAGAATCAAGGCCAGAGTCGAAGTTGAACGGCTACCACTTGGTGCTGACCCAATGAGGCATCTAAAGCTTGGAAGAGGTTCCATTAGCGATGTTGAGTGGTTAGTGCAGCTACTTCAACTAAAGCACGGACACTCCAACCCAAATCTGCAGACGCCCCGTACTTTGCAAGCTCTTGATCAGCTCGAGAAAGCCGGAATCGTTCAATCATCCGATGCAATTGTGCTCAAGCAGGCTTGGCAGCTATCTTCGGCGATTCGCTCCGCAGTTATGCTGGCGCAGAACAAACGAACCGATGTTTTACCAATCGATCGTCAGCAACTTGAATCTGTTGCCAGATTGCTTGAATATCCTCGTGGCGGAGCTGCCGCACTGGAGCAGGATTACCTGGCCACTACGCGACGAGCCAGAGCCGTGTTTGAGAAACTGTTCTACGACTAAACGCCGTAGTAAAGCTCAAACTCGTAAGGGTGCGGACGAAGTGCCAATGGAGCGATTTCTTTTTCTCTCTTGTAAGAAATCCAAGTTTCGATTAGATCCTTGGTAAACACATCACCTGCAAGTAAGTAGTCGTGATCTGCCTCAAGCGCCTGCAGAACCTCTTCCAGGGTTCCAGGAACCTGTGGGATCAGCTTTGCCTCTTCTGGTGGCAATTCGTAAAGGTCTTTGTCAACTGGCTCGTGAGGCTCAATACGGTTCTTGATGCCATCAAGACCTGCCATAAGCATTGCTGCGAAGGCAAGGTAAGGGTTTGAGGAAGCATCTGGCGCCCGGAACTCGATGCGCTTAGCTTTCGGGTTGGTTCCAGTCATTGGAATACGAATAGCGGCTGATCTGTTTCCAGCGGAGTAAACAAGGTTCACCGGAGCTTCAAAGCCAGGCACTAGGCGGTGGTAAGAGTTAACACTCGGGTTTGTAAAGGCAAGCAAGCTTGGTGCGTGCTTTAGGATCCCACCGATGTACCAGCGGGCAATATCACTTAGTCCACCGTAACCACTCTCGTCATAGAACAGCGGCTTGCCATCCTTCCAAAGGGACTGATGAACGTGCATACCGGAACCGTTGTCGCCAAATAGTGGCTTTGGCATAAAGGTTGCAGTCTTGCCAAATGAGTGAGCAACGTTTTTCACAATGTACTTAAACTTCAAGATGTCATCGCCGGCGTGCAGAAGGGTGTCAAAGCGGTAGTTGATTTCACCCTGACCTGCGGTGCCAACCTCGTGATGGCTTCGCTCAACTGACAATCCAGCAGCTTCTAGTTCGAGCACGATCTGGTCACGAATGTCGGCGTGCTGATCTACTGGAGAAACTGGGAAATAGCCGCCCTTGTATGGAGTCTTGTTGGCCAAGTTTCCGCCGGACTCCTCGCGACCGGAGTTCCAAGCGGCCTCGGAGCTATCAATGAAGTGGTAGGCGGTGTTGGCCTTAACTTCGTAACGAACATCGTCGAAGATAAAAAATTCTGCTTCTGGAGCAAAGAACGCAGTGTCTGCAATACCAGTAGTAGAAAGGTATGCCTGAGCCTTCTTGGCAACCTGACGAGGGTCACGGCTGTAGATCTCACCAGTTCTTGGGTTGTAAATGTCGAAGACCATGTTCAGTGTCTTTTCAACTCGGAAGGCATCCAAATAGGCAGTTGTTACATCAGGGATTAGCTGCATGTCTGATTCATGGATGGAGGCAAAACCCCTAATTGAAGAGCCGTCGAAGAGTTGACCGTCAACAAAGAACTGCTGGTCGATCATGGCAGCTGGAAGGTTGAAGTGCTGCTGCACACCAGGCAAATCTGTGAAGCGAACGTCTAGAAACTTTACGTCGTTGTCTTTGATGTATTTGACTACTTCTGCGGCGGTTTTGAACATTAGAGATCCCTTCAAATCAACTGGTTATAGACAAATCTTAGCTAGCTAGATGTTTCAAGCTGTTTTAGGAATGTTTCGGGAATGTAAAATCTACATTCTCCGGCCGGCGCGCATCCGGTTAGGGTCAATGCCCTTCGGGATCGGGATGTTCAGGCCCAGACCAGCTAGCCGCTTGTTGACAACAGAGATTTCTGCTCGGCTGAGGGTCTTTTTGAGCTTGTAGATGGCCTTGGTCAAGCCATGCAGCGGAACTGAACCTGGTTGGTCATTTACCGAAAGCACCGCCACGGTTACTCCAGGAATAGCCCTTGAGACCTTACGTTTTTCATCCTCAATAATCTGTCTTAGGCGCGCCGAGCTTCCTTCGCCGATTAGAACTACGCCAGCTCGGCCAACAGCTCGATAGACAGCGTCGCGGGATTTAGGGTCTACTGCAACTGGCATATCACTTGTCGAGTAGCCGCGCTTTAGAGTCGCAGTAAGTACCGCGGCCACCGCACCCGGCTGTCCAGAAATTCTCATGAACGCAGCGCGTTCGGCTCGTCTGGAGAGCACACCGAGGGCCAAAAGAATTGAGAACAGCACGGTCGATACTGACCAGAGGAATATCGAGAGTGGGGAGTCCATAAAGAACAGCAGGATGATTACGATTCCAGCTGCCATCGGTCCAACAAAAGAAAGTATTCCAAGTGGAACAAAGTTCTTATCAGCCTTGGCAGTTAACTTATAGACCTGCCACAGTTGTCTGATTCTGCCTGGCTCTTTTTTAACCTTTGGCTTTTTCTCTGCCATTATTTCCTTCTTGTTATGCAACAGCCTGCGAGAAGCCATCTCTTGCTGCAGCTTCTGCTAGGTGTTGGAGATTCTCTGGAACTGGAAGACCTTTTTTGTTCATCGATTGAGCCCACAGTCTGCCCGCCCGGTAGGAAGACCTAACCAGTGGCCCGCTGAGGACTCCCAAAAAACCAAGCTGTTCCGCTTCGTTCTTGAGCTCAACAAACTCCTGAGGCTTTACCCAGCGTGAAACTGGGTGGTGTTTAGGGGTTGGTCGCAAATACTGAGTAATGGTCAAGATGTCAGTTCCTGCATCATGCAAATCTTTCA
>JBIIQS010000025.1:0-6804 GCA_044341965.1 Rhodoluna sp. | reverse complement strand
CCTTTTAGCGAGTTGTTCATTGCCTAGCCTTTTGATTGAAAGTAATGAAAAAGGCACCGACCGAAGCCGATGCCTTTTTCTTCAAGAATGTAAGTTACTTGACTGAAGCCTTTAGCTTGGAACCTGCAGATACCTTTACGGTGTTTGAGGCTGCAATCTGGATTGTTGCACCAGTCTGTGGGTTGCGTCCGGCACGTGCTGCGCGGAAGCCCTTCTCTACTGATAGCCAACCTGGAATGGTCACTTTGGTGCCCTTCCTGATTTCCTTGGCAATAGTGTCAAACATTGCGTCAACAATGCGGTTTACGGCAGCCTGTGACTCGCCAGTGCTATCTGCGATTGCAGCTACTAGTTCGCTCTTGTTCATGTGGTCCTCCTGGACGATCTCTACGTGACTTGATGTCCGAATCAATCTAACGGCGGCCTACTGGCCTGGACCCTTTATTTCGAGACGGCGTGTTGCTATGGCTAAAAACTACCAGCTGGACTTGGTAATGCCTGGCAACTCGCCTCGGTGCGCCATATCGCGGAATCTGATGCGGGAAACGCCAAATTTGGCCAAAACTCCCCTGGATCTTCCGTCGATTGAGTCGCGGTTACGAAGTCTAACCGGGGAAGCATTCCTAGGAAGCTTCTGCAGTCCAAGGCGAGCTTCCTCGCGCTGGGCATCGGTGGAATTAGGGTCTACTAGGGCCTTTTTCAGGGCTAGACGCTGCTCGGCGTAGCGCTCGACCACGATCTTGCGCTGCTCGTTACGGGCAATCTTGCTTTTCTTAGCCATTTTTAGCGCTCCTCGCGAAATTCGACGTGCTTGCGCACAACAGGGTCATACTTTTTCAAAGTAATGCGGTCAGGGTCATTACGACGGTTCTTCTTGGTGACATAGGTGTATCCGGTGCCAGCTGTGGAACGCATCTTGATGATTGGACGGATGTCCTTTTCTTTGGCCATTTAGCTGTCCTTAGATCTTCTCGCCGCGGGCAAGGATTTCGCTAACCACAGACTCGATGCCACGGGCATCGATGACCTTGATTCCGCGAGCGGATAGTTGCAAAGTTACGTTTCTCTTTAGAGAAGGAACGAAGTAAGTCTTCTTCTGGATGTTTGGGTTAAAGCGGCGCTTGGTCTTGTTCTGAGCGTGCGAAACGGCATGGCCAAACTGTGGTTTGGTCTCAGTTACCTGGCAGTAAGCTGCCATTTGTTCCTCCTACTGGGCAAAACAAGCCAAAGCAAAGAAAAATTTACTTTAAGGCTTTTATTTGATTTGTGAATAAACCCTCACAACTTCTGCCAGTCTAGGCCAATTTCTGACCTGTTTGCAACTTTTTTCTGAGGCCTAGAGCCCTGACCTAGGTCCTGAGGCAGTGATCTGGGTGAGTAGCTTTTGCCAAGAATGAAGGGTTTTGTCGGGGCCAGCCGATTTGGCCCAATTAACCGCCTCGATCGAGAGCTTCGAAGCCAGCTCAGGGTCCCCAAGGACCTTGGTTATTGCACTGGCGAGGGAATCAATGTCGCCACTTGGCACCAACAGGCCAGAGAGCCCGTCTGAAATCATTTCTGGCGGGCCATAGGAGATCTCATAAGAAATTGATGGGCAGCCAAGAGCCATGGCCTCAGCAATGGCCAGAGACTGGCCCTCGTAGCTGCTGGTCAAAATATGGCAGATAGCGGTGCGAGCTTGCTCGCGCGCATTTTCCAGGTAGCCATGCAACGTGACTTTACTTTCTAGCCCCAGTGAGCCAATCAGCTCTTGGAGATGATCTTTTTCTGGACCATCACCGTAAATGTCCAATCTAGCTTCAGGAAGTGATTGAACAACTTTCTGCCAAGCCCTAATCGCATGATCAACTCTTTTCACAGTAACAAGTCGAGTGATCATGATTGCGCGAAGTGGTTTCATAAGCTTTCCGCTAGCAATCGCATTCAAAATGGTTTCTGAATCTGCCGGAATAGTTGGCGGGTTTGGAATCACAAAACTTACCATTTCAGTTTTGCCCAAGCGCTTTTGAACATCTAAGCTCTGTTGTTCGCTCAACCAGACAACTGCGTCGTATTTGTGAGCGCCACTAAGCCATTCGCTCCAGATTTTATCCATCGGGCTATCCCAGTTATGTGGAGCCAAGGTGTGTGAGCTGTGAACGGTGTGAACTAAATACACGCCGTTGTAACCAAGAAAGAGCTCACCGACTTGCCTAGCTTCTGCAATTGCAACAAGTGGAGCAGCAGGCTTTAGTTCACGAGTTTGCGAAACTACCACATCCCACCAAGCCCTATACAAAGCTCCAAAACCTGCAAGGCCGCCAACGCGGGTTGGGTTCTGTTTGTTATCAGCGGCGTCGAAGACGTCGATAACTATCGGAGCTCGCCACCAATCAGCTTGCTCCAAAAAAGGTAATCTAAAAAGAAGAAAACCGTTGCTGTCAAAAAAATCTGTGTAGGCAATAGCCCCATCCGACAATCTCGTTACCTGTCGCCATGCGACGCCTTGCTCGTCAAGCTCAACCTCGTCGGCAACTACTTCTTTGTTGGAAAATGTGGTTTCGAGGGATGTTTTTGCTACCTTTCGAAGAATTTCTGGTGATCTGCGAACTTCTTCGAGAAAGTTTCGAATTTTGGTTTTCTCAGTAGCTAGCCCGATGGAGCGAAACTTATCCAAGAACGGCTGGTAGTTGGGGTGAAGATCAACCGTGACAAGGGTCACCGGCAATCCAGAACTTGCAAGGAGCATTGCTCGTTGAAGAGTGGAAACGGTATGACCGCCATCCAATCCAGGGCGAAGCCGACTGGTCAATACAAGAACAGAGGCATCCGCAGTTTCCGACATGCTCGAATCCTAACAAACCTCAATAAGTTGCCGTATGGAAAGAAACTACACACTCACGTTGATTGGAACTACTTTGCTAGTTTCTTTCTGCAACTAGAGCAGTCGCCAAAGATATCAATTACGTGACTGGAATTAGAAAAACCGTGATCTCTTGCAACTTGGTCTGCCCAGGATTCAAGTTTGTTCGCTTCAATTTCGACAGTCTTGCCACAGTTTCGGCAAATCAAGTGATGGTGGTGTCCACCACCACAGGCTCGATAGAGCATCTCTCCATCGGTGGATTGCAAAGAATCTGCTTCACCAACAGAAACTAAATCACTTAGCGCGCGGTAAACAGTTGCCAGACCGATTGCTGGACCTTTGTCTTTGAGCGATGAATGTAATTGTTGAGCAGAACAAAAACCAGCGGACTCAGAAAGAGCTTCCTTGACGGCGGATTTTTGCCAAGTGTTGCGCTTTATCCCTTGTGACATTTACTTCACCGCTTTCCGCGACTTTGATTTTTCAATAACTCTGGCAACTAAATAGATTGCAAAAGACAAGGTTGTAACGTACGGGCTAATTGGTAGACCGCCACCCAGAGCTAGCAATATTCCCCCCACTACAGATACCACCGCAAAGCTAACACTTAGAACTGGAACCAAAACTGGAGAGGAAGTTAGTCTAAGTGCTGCTGCTGCGGGTGTAACAAGCAAGGTCATCACTAGCAGTGCTCCAACTACCTGAACTGATGCCGCTACCGCCAAGGCCAGTAACAGCATAAAAACAATTCCAAGGGTCTTGGTAGGCACCGCTCTGGCTTCAGCAACTTCCAAATCCAAGCTGGCAAAAGAAAGTGGTCGCCAGATAACTAGCAAGGCGCTCACCACAACAACTGATGTGGCGATCAGCCAGAAGACCTGCGGATCGTCAACTGCAATTATCTGCCCGGTAAGCAGCCCAAACTTGTTGGCAGCTCTTCCCTCGTAGAGAGCCAGTGCCAAGATTCCAATACCAAGTCCAAATGGCATCAGCACGGCAATTATTGAGTTTCGATCCTTAGCGCGAGATCCCATGATGGCAATAATTACCGCGGCAACAATCGAGCCAAGAGTTGCACCGAGTGCAATGTTTAGTCCAAAAAGCAAAGCCAGCGCAGCGCCTGCAAAAGACAGTTCGCTGATTCCATGAACCGCAAAGGACATGTCTCTTGTCATTACGAACACGCCAATTAGCCCACCCATAAGTCCAAGCAGTGCTCCGGCAATTAGAGAGTTTTGAACCAGCGGAATTAGCTGGTCGTAATCAGAGAAGTCAAACAATCTGTCCATTAGATCCACTTCTCATTCTCGTGATGATCGTGGTTTGAAGATCCTAAGACTGCAATGCGTCCCTGGTTTCTAACAACATCGACATCGCGACCGTAAAGCTTTGATAAAACATCGGATCTCAAAACTTCATCCGGAGTTCCAATCCGGAACTTTCCGTTAGCTAAGTACAGAACTCTGTCGATGTAATCAAGAACTGGATTCACGTCGTGAGTGACAAACAACACTGCAGCGCCACTTAGTTGGCGCTGATTGTTTATGAGCTCGGCAACCACAGACTGTTGCTTGAGATCAAGTGCACTGAGTGGCTCATCCGCCAAGATCAACTTCGGCTTATCGATAACTGCTTGGGCAACTCGAATGCGCTGTAACTGCCCGCCAGAAAGTTGTCCTATTGGAGTATTCGCAATATCACTTGCCCCAACCATTTCTAAAACTTCTGCAATTCGTTTATTGGTTTTTGAAGAAGGCAATGGCAAACCAAAGCGGTGACCATCTAGGCCCATGCGCAGTAAGTCTTTTGCCCTTAGTGGCACTCCACTATCTGCTTGGCGATGCTGGGGGATGTAGCCAACGTTTCTGGAGCCGTGGCGAACCGGTTCACCAAATAGTTCAATCGATCCGGCCGATAAAGCAAGCTGACCCAAAATTGCCTTTAGTAGCACTGTCTTTCCTGAAGCATTCGCTCCAATGACCGCAATGAACTCTCCCGGTTTTACGCTCAGGTCTAGATTGCTCCAAACACTCTTTTCAGCAAAACCAAGGCTTGCGTTTTTGACCTTTAGTACGGCCTCGTTGGAAGAAGTAATTACTTTAGACCCGCCTCAATTGCCGAGATATTTTGTTCCATCCATGCGAGATAGCCTAAGCCTTCCGGCAAAAGCTCGCTCACCTGAATTACTGCTACCCCGTTAGCTTCCGATAGTTCAACTAGTGAATCAATCTGAACCGATGCGGTTTGGATATTCACAACGAACAAGTCAACCGAGTTTGTAGAAATCAGATTCTGAATTTCTAGTAGATCCGCAGAAGAGACATCCAACTCTTCCTCAATTGCTTGAGAGAAAGATTCTGGTGTGATGTTAGTAAGACCCAGCTCGGCAAGTAGGTAATCGGCCACTGGCTCTGATGAAATTACCTTCGCGCCGGAAACAGAACCAGCAACAACAGCTGCACGTTCTTCTAAGGATTCAATTCCAACTAGAAACTCTTCAAGGTTTGCTGTGTATTGCGCAGCATTGTCTGGATCCAAAGTCTTTAGCTGCTCAGCTAGTCGAGTTGCAAAATCCTCCACCACGTGGAAGTCGTACCAGACGTGTTCGTTACCGTGAGCATGATCGTGGTCGTGGTTGCCTTCTTCTGTGGCGTGGTCCTCTTCTGCAGCGTGGTCATCTTCCTTGCCCTCTTCAGGTAGGTAGGCATAAACAACGTTGCTGTTGCCAGCGGCCTCAGCCAGGGTGTCAATAAAGGAGTCATAGCCACCGCCATTGGCAACGACTACATCAGCATCGTTAACAGCTAGCTGATCTCTAGCTGACGCCTCATAGGAGTGTGGGTCCTGGGAGAAGCTATCAATGATGGAAACAACCTGAACTAGGTCTCCGCCTACCGACGATGCGACATCCCCCCAGACGTTAGTGGAAGAAACAATGGTGAGCCCTGCAAAGGGCTCGTCTGTGGCATCTGAGGTCGAATCAGTGGCTGCACAGCCTGCTAGGAGTAGGACTGTGGCGGTTGCTAGGGCAAGGGTTTTAGTTTTCATACCCAGACCATAGCACTTATTGATAATGATTGTCAATAGCGATTAGTCAAGCAATAAGGCCGGTTCCTCAATGACCGAAGCCACGTCTTGGACGAATCTTGATGCAACATCGCCATCCACAACGCGGTGGTCGAATGTAGCCCCGATGGTTGTTACCTGGCGAATGACGATCTCGTTGTTGACAACCCATGGCTTTGGACGAATTGAGCCAAGGGCAACGATGGCAACCTGACCTGGGTTCAAGATAGGTGTTCCGGTGTCAACACCAAAGACACCGATGTTAGTGATGGTGATGGTTCCATCTTTCATGTCTTCGGGTGTGGTTTTTCCCTCACGAGCTGTGGCTGCAAGCAATTCAAGCTGACGCGCAAGCTCTAGCATCGACATGCGATCAGCATCTTTGATGTTTGGAACGATCAAGCCTCTTGGTGTTGCGGCAGCAACACCAAAGTTCACAAAGTTATGGACAATGATTTCTTTGTCTGTCCAGGTGGAGTTAACGGTTGGGTTTCTTCTAACCGCCCACATCATTGCCTTTGCCATAAGTAGCAACGGGGTAACTTTCACACCAGCAAAATCAGTCGATACCTTGAGTCTCTTTACGTATTCCATAGTTCTAGTGGCATCGACATCGACAAAAATCGAAACGTGCGGTGCAGTGAAGGCGGACTGCACCATCGCTGTTGCGATTGCTTTTCTAACACCCTTGACTGGAATGCGCTCTTCGCGCTCTGATGGAATCGCGGGTGTGGTGAGGTTTCTAAACACCGATGCTTGAGTTGCGGCATTGACAACATCTTCGCGCATTATTTCTCCAGCTGGACCGGTAGCTACAACTTTAGAAAGATCAACGTTTAGATCTTTGGCGAGTTTGCGAATTGGTGGCTTTGCAATTACGTCACCACTTAGCG
>JBIIQS010000024.1:0-6834 GCA_044341965.1 Rhodoluna sp. | reverse complement strand
TAGCTTATTGCTCCGAGTGTGGCGAAAAGATTGTCAAGCAAACACCGCAGCAGATCGTTGATCAAATACTTGAGAACCCTGAAGGGACCAAATTCCAGGTGCTTGCAGAGCTAGTTGATCAGAAAAAGGGTGAGTTCTCAGACCTTTTCCGAGATCTCATTGCACAAGGTTATGCGAGAGCTGTTGTGGACGGTGAAACGATTACTTTGGCTGATGCGCGGCCGCTAAAGAAAACCTTTAAGCACGACATCGCTGTTGTTGTCGATCGATTGGCAATAAAGGCAGGAATCTCGGGGCGCCTCACGGATTCAATTGAAACCGCGTTGAAACTTGCCGGAGGCAAAGTAACAATCGATTTTGTCGATCGAAAGGGTAAAGAGGCAAAGCGAAGCTTTTCTGAGCAGATGTCTTGCCCAAATGATCACCCTTTAGCTCTAACGGAGATCGAGCCTCGCACTTTTTCCTTCAATGCGCCATTTGGTGCATGCGGAACCTGTTCTGGTCTTGGCACCAAGATGGCAGTGGACGAGGATCTAGTTATTGGTGATCCGGACGCATCGATTCTAGACGGCGTGATTCTGCCGTGGTCAACCCAAGGCAAAGGCTTGTTCCATTACTTCTCAAGAATGCTTCAGGGTTTGGCTAAGGACCTTTCGTTTTCGCTAAAGACCCCTTGGAGCGATTTACCCGAAGAAGTTAGATTTGCAGTCCTTAATGGAAATGACTTTGACGTTCAAGTGAAATGGAAGAACCGTTACGGCAGAGAGTTGCGATACACAACCGGATTCGAGGGAGTTCTTAAGTACATCGAGCGTAAGTACCTCGAGTCCGAAAACGACTACTCCAGAGGTAAATGGGCAGGATTCCTTAGAGAGATCAACTGCCCGGATTGTGATGGCGCAAGACTTAGACCCGAGGTTCTTGCTGTAAAAATCGGAGAGTCCTCGATTGCGGACGTCGCGTCGCTTAGCTTAGGAGAATGTGTGGCGTTCTTCGCGGGTATAAAACTTGACAAGCGAGACGAGAAGATCGCAGCTCAGGTCTTAAGAGAGATTCGAGCAAGACTTGATTTTCTTATGGCTGTTGGTCTTGATTACCTGTCGCTTTCCAGAGCAGCTGGTTCGCTATCGGGTGGCGAGGCGCAGCGAATCAGGCTCGCGACCCAAATTGGATCAGGTCTTACCGGTGTGCTCTACGTGCTAGACGAGCCATCTATTGGTCTACACCAAAGAGACAACAGGCGACTAATCGAAACACTTCTAAAGTTACGTGATCTAGGAAACACTTTGGTCGTTGTTGAGCACGATGAGGACACAATCAAGACCTCGGATTGGATTGTTGACATTGGTCCAGGTGCGGGAGTCGACGGTGGTTCTGTTGTTCACTCCGGAACATACAAAGAGCTTCTGCAGAACAAGGCATCGTTAACTGGTGACTACTTGGCTGGTAGAAAAAGCATTTCTACTCCGAAGAAGAGAAGGGCAATTGATCCAAAGAGAACTCTGTCTGTTGTTGGAGCAAAGGCCAATAACCTAAAGAACCTGACCGCAAATTTCCCACTAGGAGTCTTCATCGCTGTCACCGGTGTCAGCGGATCAGGGAAGTCGTCGTTGGTTAACGACATCTTGTACAACGTTTTAGCAAACTCTCTTAACGGGGCAAAGCTGGTAGCTGGTAAGCACACTCGGATTACTGGTGTGAACCAACTGGACAAAGTCGTGCATGTTGATCAGAACCCAATCGGTAGAACACCTCGATCAAACCCGGCAACTTATACAGGCGTATTTGATCACATCAGAAAACTCTTTACGGAGACCTCAGAATCAAAAGCCCGTGGTTATCAGCAGGGTCGCTTCTCCTTCAACGTAAAGGGCGGCCGCTGCGAGGCTTGTAGCGGCGATGGAACTATACGGATAGAGATGAACTTCCTACCGGATGTTTACGTTCTTTGTGAGGTTTGCCAAGGAGCAAGATACAACCGTGAGACGCTTCAGGTGAAGTACAAGGGTAAGTCAATCTCTGAGGTCTTGGAAATGCCGATCGCAGAGGCTGCAGTGTTTTTTGCGGCCATAAACTCCATCTCACGTTACCTCGACACACTTGTTGATGTAGGTCTTGGTTATGTGCGGTTGGGACAGTCAGCAACGACCTTGTCTGGAGGAGAGGCCCAGCGAGTCAAGCTTGCTACTGAACTTCAGAGGCGCTCAACTGGTCGAACAATCTATGTCCTTGATGAGCCAACCACTGGACTGCATTTTGAAGACGTCAGGAAGCTGCTGATCGTTCTTAACTCACTGGTCGACAAAGGCAATACCGTCATTGTGATTGAGCACAACCTTGATGTAATCAAATCCGCAGACTGGATACTAGATCTTGGTCCAGAGGGTGGGTTCCGCGGTGGCGAGTTGGTTGCCGAGGGCACTCCCGAGCAGGTAGCCAAGAACAAGGCGAGCTTCACTGGATCTTTCTTGAAAGAAATCCTGAGCTAAATGTCAAACGATCTATCGTTTAGACCTAAAACCTCCGAAATCCCAACACGACCAGGTGTCTATCGCTTCTATGACAGTAAGAGAAGAATTCTCTACGTTGGTAAAGCCAAAAACTTAAGAGCGAGGTTGCAAAGCTACTTCGCACCGCTTGAGTCGTTGCACGAGCGAACCAGGCGGATGGTTCAAAGTGCGGCAGACGTCGACTGGACCATTGTAAAGACCGAATTTGAAGCTCTGCAGCTGGAATTCACTTGGATCAAGGAATTCAATCCACCGTTCAACATTCGATTCAAAGACGACAAGTCTTACCCTTACCTTGCTGTTTCAATGTCTGACAAGGTTCCGCGCGTATTTGTGACTCGAAACCGCGAACTAAAAGGCGTCAAGTACTTTGGCCCATACACCCAGGCCTGGGCGCTTAGGCAAACACTAGACACCCTTCTGAAAGCTTTTCCAGTTCGGTCCTGTTCATCTGGTGTTTTTGCCACCGCAAAAAGAAGTAATCGGCCATGCCTTTTGGCTGACATTGGGAAATGTTCAGCGCCCTGCGTATCACGAGTCACAGATCAAGAGCACGTTGACATCGCTAAGGAGCTAGTGAGCTTCATGAGCGGCATGGACCCCCAACAGGTCGAGATTCTGCGAGAAAAGATGCTCCTAGCTTCCAAAAACGAGAACTTCGAGCTTGCTGCAAGGCTCAGGGACAACATCGAGGCTCTGGAGACAGTTCTTGAGAAGAGCACTGTTGTCTTTAGTGATCTAACTGACGCCGATCTATTTGGAATAGCCCACGATGAGTTGGCTGCCACGACTTCGCTTTTCTCTGTTAGAGGGGGTCGAATTCGTGGGGTAAGAGCGTGGACGATGGACAAAGAACTAGATCAAAGCCTTGACGATCTGGTGAGGCAAATAATTCTATTCGCCTACTCACCGGTAGCCGGGGTAGAGGCACCTTCAATACCCAAGGAAGTCTTAGTTCCATCACTACCCGAAGACTCTAATGATCTCGAACTTTTCCTTTCCGCGTTACGTGGTTCTGCCGTATCACTGCGCGTTCCGAAAAGGGGGGACAAGGCAGCACTGGCTGAGACCGCACTTGAGAACGCTGAGCACGCATTAGCTCTCTATAAAACTAGAAGAGTTTCTGATTTTGCAGCACGGACCGAGGCACTTAATCGATTAGCTTCCGCGCTAGATCTAACCGATGCACCACTTCGTATTGAGTGTTACGACATCTCGCATTTGTCTGGCACTGACATTGTTGGCTCCATGGTTGTCTTCGAAGATGGCCTGCCAAAGAAGGCGCACTATAGGCAGTTCAACATTGATTCAGCCCAAGATGACACTGATGCAATTTTCCAGGTCTTGACCAGAAGATTGAAGTATCTTCGAGACCCTGAGACGGTTGATGAAGGAAGATTCAGTTACATCCCGTCCCTGATCGTTATTGACGGTGGTGTCGGACAGGTCAATGCAGCAGCTCGTGCGATAGAAGCCAGCGGTGTAACTGGGTTAGCTGTTTGCGGTTTAGCGAAGCGACTAGAAGAGGTCTGGCTGCCAGGAAACGAGAACCCGATTATCTTGCCGAGGGCATCCGAAGAACTCTTCTTGCTGCAGCGGCTTCGTGATGAGTCTCATAGATTCGCGCTAGCCGCTTCAAGGCGCAAGCGATCAAGGGCAATTTCTTCTTCGCTACTTGAGATTCCAGGGCTTGGAGAGAAGCGAGTGATGGCCCTTTTGAAACGATTTGGGTCGGCAAAGCGTCTCCGAATTGCAACCCTGGATGAGATTTCAGATGTTGCGGGGATTGGAAGAGAGCTCGCGAGTCAGATTGTGGAGCGTCTGAAGTTCGAGAAATAACCCACTCGGGCGTGTCGGAATTTCATTAGACTTGTGACCCGAAAGGGTGCAATGGTTGAAAATCTAAGGCACGAGCTGCTGGTTGTAACAGGTATGTCGGGGGCAGGTCGCTCGACAGTGGGTAACGCTCTTGAAGACCTCGGATGGTATGTGGTCGACAATCTTCCCCCAATCATGCTGGGCCCAATAACTGATCTTTTCTCAAACACAAAAACCCCTGTTCCAAGACTTGCCGTAATTATCGATGTGCGAGGGGGCGAGTTCTTTACAGAGCTTGAGGAGAACATAGCCCTATTGGAGGGGAAAAGCATAAGCGTAAGAGTTGCATTCCTTGAAGCTAATGACGCAACGCTTGTAAAAAGGTTTGAATCTGTCAGACGACCTCATCCACTGCAGGGCACCGGAACCATTCTCGATGGAATCGCGGAAGAGCGTAGAAGACTACTTCCACTTCGTGAATCGGCTGACGTAGTTATCGACACCTCGGATCTAAACGTCCATCAGCTATCGACTAAAACCGCAGAGCATTTTTCTCTAGAGGCCACAAGCAAACTCCTACTAACAATCGTCAGCTTTGGTTTCAAATACGGTATACCCGCTGACGCTGACAACGTTGCTGACGTTCGATTCATTCCAAACCCATTCTGGAACGAGGAACTTCGCCCATACACAGGCCTCGACCAGCAGGTAAGCGATTATGTCTTATCCCAGGAGGGCGCTAGAGATTTTGTGACAAGCTACGTGAAATCTCTTGCGCCAGTCCTTGCTGGATATGATCGCGAGAACAAGCACTATGCAACTATTGCAATTGGTTGTACCGGTGGCAAGCATCGATCCGTGGCCGTTGCAACTGAGCTGGGTAAGGCTTTACAAGGAAACAAAGACATCGCCGTCACGGTTAGACATCGTGACTTGGGCAAGGAGTAGTAAATGGCTCTTACAGCAGACATAAAAGACGAGTTAGCAAGAATCGATGTTCCAAAAAGCGCTGTTCGTGCTGCTGAGCTAGCCACCATCCTCCGCCTCGCAGGCGGGTTGCACCTGGTTTCAGGCAAGGTCGTGATCGAAGTTGAACTCGACTCCGCGCAGGTTTCCAGGCGAGTACGAAAAGACCTCACCGAACTCTTTGGATGTGAAAGCGAACTATCCGTGATTTCCGCTGGCGGAATTAGGAAAACCAGTAGATACCAAGTCCGAGTTCTGGGTCAAGGAGACACTCTTGCGAGACAAACAGGTCTTGTAGATAGTCGCGGTCGTCCTGCTAGGGGACTTCCGGCTACCCTTGTCGCAGGTTCTATCGGTGAAGCTCAAGCTGTTTGGCGCGGTGCGTTCTTAGCTCACGGTTCGCTTACCGACCCTGGTAGATCTGCCGCACTTGAAGTGACAGCTCCTGGAAATGAAGTCGCAATGGCACTAGTTGGTGTTGCAAGAAGACTGGGTATCGTCGCCAAGATTCGTGAGGTGCGCGGTACTTTCCGAGTAGTGATCAGGGACGGCGATGCTATTTCAGCCATGCTTACTCAGATGGGTGCACATGGCCAACTGCTGAAATGGGAAGAGCTAAGACTCCGCCGCGAAGTTAGGGCAACTGCAAACCGGCTCGCTAACTTCGATGATGCAAACTTACGTCGCTCTGCCCAAGCTGCCGTTGCCGCCGGCGCAAGAGTCGGGCGTGCTCTTGAGATCCTTGGCGAAGACATTCCTAAGCACCTGAAGTACGCGGGGGAGCTACGGCTCAAGCATAAGCAAGCAAGCCTAGATGAGCTTGGAAGACTTGCAAATCCTCCGATGACCAAGGATGCGGTGGCTGGAAGGATTAGGCGACTATTGTCCATGGCTGACAAGCGAGCCGAGGAGCTGGGTATTGAAGGAACAGACGCGTTCTTGCCTGAAGAGCTAGAAAACGAATAGACAAGATCCAATAACGCATAATAGAACTATCGACGAATAGGACAGTAAATGGGCAAGTACACTCTTCCAGATCTCGGTTACGACTACGGCGCACTAGAGCCAAACATCTCTGGTCGAATCATGGAACTGCATCACGACAAGCATCATCTTGCCTACGTCAATGGAGCCAACAGCGCTCTTGATCTTCTTGCTGAGGCAAGGGATAAGAACGATTTGACCTGGGTCAACAAGCTACAGAAGGACCTTGCCTTTAACCTCGCAGGTCACGTGAACCATACTGTTTTTTGGAAGAACCTGAGCCCGGATGGTGGCGATAAACCAACCGGTGAAATGGCAGCAGCCATTGATGAGTTCTTCGGAAGCTACGACGGCTTTAGAGCCCACTTCAGCGCATCTGCCCTTGGAATTCAGGGCTCAGGATGGTCGATTCTTGCCTGGGATATTCTTGGCTCCAAGCTAATCATTGAACAGCTATACGACCACCAGGGGAACGTTGCTCCCGCCACAATTCCGCTTTTGATGCTTGATATGTGGGAGCACGCCTTTTACCTGGACTACCAGAACGTGAAGGCTG
>JBIIQS010000023.1:0-6935 GCA_044341965.1 Rhodoluna sp. | reverse complement strand
GACCACCAGGGAAACCTTGCCCCCGCCACAATTCCGCTTTTGATGCTTGATATGTGGGAGCACGCCTTTTACCTGGACTACCAGAACGTGAAGGCTGATTACGTGGCTGCTTTCTGGAAGATTGTCTCCTGGCCGGACGTACAGGCCCGTTTTGAGGCAGCTCGGGGCCAAACAAAGGGCTTACTGCTAGTCTGATAACTCCACCCGAGGCTGCGTGGATTTCATCTTGAAAATCGCGCCTCCGGCGCCCAGCGAAATGGAACACCTTGACTACAAAAGTTGGCATTAATGGCTTTGGAAGAATCGGCCGCAACTACCTCCGGGCAGAACTAGCTAAAGGTACAGATCTAGAGATAGTCGCCGTGAATGATCTATCGGACCCGAAAGCACTCGCCCATCTTCTAAAGTATGACTCTGTCACGGGTCGCCTGAACCAAGATGTTCGAGTCGAGGGACAGCATATTCTTGTCGGAGACTACAAGATCAAAGTTTTAGCTGAAAAAGACCCCGCAAATCTCGGTTGGGGAGATCTCGGTGTCGACATTGTTATCGAATCAACCGGTCGCTTTACCGATGCCAAGGATGCGATCAAGCATATTCAGGCTGGAGCCAAAAAGGTGCTAATTTCTGCACCGGCAACGGGTGAAGATGCGACTTTTGTTATCGGAGTAAATGAGCATCTATACGATCCAGCCAAACACCACATCATTTCAAACGCTTCATGCACCACCAACTGCCTTGCTCCTCTTGCGAAGGTCTTCAACGATGAGTTTGGAATTGTCAATGGTCTTATGACTACAATCCATGCTTACACAGCTGATCAGAACCTTCAGGATGGTCCCCACGGCGACCTGCGTCGTGCACGCGCAGCTGCCATAAACATCGTTCCATCATCAACTGGTGCTGCGAAGGCTATCGGTATCGTGCTCCCAGAACTAAAGGGAAAACTTGATGGCTTTGCACTACGAGTTCCAGTTCCAACCGGTTCGATTACTGACTTGACCCTGGTGTCTGGCAAGAAGGTGACAATCGAAGAAATCAAGGCTGCTTACAAGAAGGCAGCAGCGGGACCCCTCAAGGGAATCCTTCTTTATACCGAAGATGAGATCGTATCCTCAGACATCGTCACCGATCCACATTCCTCGATTTTTGACGCGGGTCTTGTGAAGGTAATTGATAACACTGTGAAAATTACCGCCTGGTATGACAACGAGTGGGGTTACTCAAACAGACTTGTTGACCTTACTGTTTTGGTTGCGAACAAACTCTAATCTTGAGAGCTATATCTACCCTTGGGCAGCTTGAATCAAAGCGGGTACTGCTTCGTTGTGACCTGAATGTTCCGATAGAAAACGGCGTCATCAGCGACGACGGAAGAATCCGAGCCTCGCTACCGACCATCAAATCTCTAATCGACCAGGGAGCAAGAGTTATTATCTGCTCACACCTTGGGAGGCCAGACGGTGCCAGAGTGGAGAAGTATTCGCTGCGCCCAGTAGCCAAGAGACTTTCTGAACTTCTCGGTCAACCTGTGTCGTTTTCAGACACTTGCGTTGGCAATGAGGCGATTGACCAGGTTTCAAGACTTCAGAACAAGGGTGTTCTACTTCTAGAGAATCTTCGCTTTCATTCTGCCGAAACTAGTGATTCTGAGGCTGAGCGACAGGACTTTGCGGCAAACCTTGCCGAGCTGGCAGATGTGTATGTGGGCGATGGTTTTGGAGTATTGCATCGAAAGCAGGCAAGCGTCTATGAGATTGCTAGCCTCCTTCCTTCTGCAGCTGGCTATCTAGTGGAAAAGGAGCTTTCTGTGCTGACGCAGCTTGTAGGAAGCGATTCGCATCCATACACAGTTGTACTTGGTGGATCTAAAGTTTCAGACAAGTTAGGCGTTATCTCAGCTTTGCTGCCAAGGGTGGATAATTTGTTGATTGGTGGAGGGATGGTCTTCACCTTCCTTGCTGCTCTTGGCCACAAGGTGGGCAATAGTTTGCTCGAAGAATCACAAATTGATACCGTCAAGGGCTACCTAGAGCAAGCCAAGGCGCAAAGAGTGAACATCGTTCTGCCAACCGACATTGTTATGGCCAGTAAGTTTGCTGAAGATGCAGATCATTTTGTAGCTCAAGTGGACGAGCTTGAGCAAACGCTGTTTGGTGCTAGTGGGATCGGGCTTGACATTGGTCCAGTATCTTCAGGGGTTTTCGCCGACATTATTTCTTCTTCGAAGCTTTGCTTCTGGAACGGCCCAATGGGCGTTTTCGAGTTTGAAAGCTTTAGTGCAGGGACCAGGTCCATTGCAGGAGCTCTCTCAAAAGTTCAGGGTCTTGGAGTGGTAGGAGGCGGCGATTCGGCTGCAGCAGTTAGGGCTCTTGGATTCGTGGACAGTGCGTTTGGGCACATCTCGACTGGTGGTGGAGCTAGTCTTGAGTATTTGGAAGGCAAATCTCTTCCTGGACTGGAGGTTCTCGCATGAGCAATCGTAAGCCGCTTATTGCTGGCAACTGGAAGATGAACCTAGACCACCAGCAGGCTATTGCCCTAGTCCAGAAAATCGCGTGGACTCTTAAAGATGTAGATCACGACTATGAGAAGGTCGAAGTGGCCGTTTTCCCTCCATTTACTGATCTGCGTACAGTTCAGACGCTCTTGGATGCTGACAAGCTTCAACTTCGCCTCGGAGCCCAGGATGTTTCAAAGCATGAATCTGGTGCATACACCGGCGAGGTTGCTGGCGCATTTCTCAAGAAGCTAAATGTCGAGTACGTGCTAGTAGGCCACTCGGAAAGACGCCAGCATCACAACGAAGACGACGAGTTAGTGCGCGACAAGGTAGCAGCATGCTTCAAGAACAAGCTTGTTCCGGTTATTTGCGTTGGAGAGACGCTTGAAGAGTTGGAAACAGAAGGCGCAGCTGCAGTTCCAGTTAGGCAACTATCCAAGGCCCTCGAGGGACACAAAGAAATTGGTGATTTCGTCGTTGCATATGAACCGGTTTGGGCTATTGGCACGGGAAAGGTTGCTACGAGCGAGCAGGCCGCAGAGGTTGCAAAGAAACTGCGCCAAACCATTGGTGAGCTGGTATCAACCGAAGCCGCGGACCAAACCAGGATTTTGTATGGCGGATCTGTCAAGAGCGCTAATGTTGCCGGATTCCTTGCTTCCCCAGAGGTTGACGGGGTTTTGGTTGGGGGCGCAAGCCTCGTGGTGGATGAGTTCACTGGTATTTGCCGCTTCCAGAAGCATGTCAGCTTATAATCTTCTAGTACTGATAAAGAACAGGTAAATCAATGGCTGCAATCCAAATCGCACTTCAGGTGCTGCTAGCAATCACAAGCTTGCTTCTTATTCTCATGATTTTGCTTCACAAAGGCAGAGGTGGTGGACTTTCAGACATGTTTGGTGGCGGAGTCACTACCAATGTGTCCTCTTCTGGAGTTGCTGAAAGAAACCTGAATCGCATCACCATCATCTTGGGCCTTGTTTGGGTTGGCTCGGTCATTGCACTTGGTTTGTTCACCAGGTTTGGGTTCTAGGGGGAATATTGTCGAGCGGAGGATCAGCAATAAGAGGTTCGCGCGTTGGCGCGGGCCCAATGGGGGAGCAATACCGCGGTTTCAAGTCCGAAAGAGTTGAGCGTCACTATTACTGCATAAACGGGCATACCCAAAGTCCGCAGTTCGCTGCTCACGTAGACCCAGCTGAAATACCAGAAATGATTGACTGCCCGAATTGTGGACTTCCTGCCGGTCAAGACAAAAAGAACCCGCCAGAAATCTTGAAGCACGAACCATACAAAACTCACCTGGCTTATGTCAAAGAGCGCCGCACCTCAGATGAAGCAAAGGCACTGCTTGACGAGGCTCTGTCATCCATCAAGGACCGTAGGGCGAAACTTGCGGAAGCTGCAAAAAAGCAGCTCAAAGAGGAAGCTGCTCGTACAGCAGCAGCAAAAGCCCAAGCCGTGAAAATGGCTGCTGAGAAGGCAAAAGCTGCAAAAGCTGTTAAACCAGTAAAGCCAGTAAAGCCAGTAAAGCCTGCAAAACCAGTCAAGGTTGCACCAAAGAAAGCTGCGAAGCCAGTAGCAAAAAAGGTTGCTGCCAAGAAGTCGGCACCAGCGAAGGTTCTAAGAAAAGCCGCCAAAGTTGCACCGAAGGCAAAAGCAGCAACAAAGAAAGCTGTTACTAAAAAGACCGCCAGAAAGGTCGCCAAGAAGAAGTAACCATCAAGGGCTAGTTCGATTCAATAAGCTCTTTAATCACAGTCATGGCCCTAGGTTTATCAGCGAACCGAAGCGTTAGCACAGGGCGCCCAGCTTCCGACAAGACATTCGCATCTCCTAATGCTTGCGAGTTCATAAGTTCCGAGAAACCAAAATCACGACCGGGAACCGGAATGTCCTTTTCGTTAGTGCCTATTAGCTGTAGGAACACTCCCTGAGCAGGACCTCCTTTGTGGTACTGACCGGTGGAGTGTAAAAACCTCGGACCCCAACCAATAGTAGTTGGTCTCGCTGAATTTGCCGCAAGGACGTCTCGAAGCTTCGCATAGGCGACATCGCGGTTACGGTCAAGATAGGCATGTATCGCGAAGTAACTGTCCTTGTCCGCCGAAGCTAAGAGCAGGCGAAGTCCTTCGCGGAGGGTTGAGTTTGGTCCTAAGTCCAAGTTTCTTGCAAAAACTTCCACGCCAGACTCTGAAAACAGGGCACTTTGGCTGGCCGATTTGTTCTCTAAGAATCCACGGGAAGCAACTTTTGCGGATTCAACGTCTGGTTGATCGAATGGGTTAACTCCAAGTAGCTTTGCTGCGACAACTGTTGCTACCTCCCATAGAAGCAATTGGCTTCCTAAAGATCCAGACACTGCTAAATCAAAATCGCTCTCGGATACCTTGTCGACAAGTCCCACAGTCAAAAAGTCATCAGAAAGCGTTTGCAGCTCAGGGGAGTTGCTATGAAGAACAATCGGCAGCACGCCACGGCCAATCTTTCCTGTTGACTCGGCAATCAGCTGCTCCATCCAATCTCCTAGTCCGACAATTTGATTACTCATTGGAACAATACCCATTTTGTCCTTGAAGCCAGAGCTTGATGCACTTCTAGCCATAGCCGCTCCTAGAACCAATCCAGGGTTTCCTTGTTCATCACGGCACAAGATCTTCGCGGCTGCAATCGCGTCCAAAAGAACTGGTTGCATGTCAACACCCGCAAGCATCGATGGAACAACTCCAAAAGCCGTAAGCGCTGAGAACCTTCCTCCGACACTGGGGTTTGCAAGGAAAATACGATAACCATCTGCTGTGGCCTGCATTTGCATTGGGGAACCTGGATCGGTGACAATAATGATTCTTTCGGTCTTATCGATACCTGCGAGATCAAATGCTTCCTCAAAAGCTCGCTTCTGCGAATCGGTCTCCACGGTTGAACCTGACTTAGAAGAAACGACAACGATTGTTCGACCAAGATCCTTCGACAAAGCGTCATCTACCTGTGAAGGGTAAGTGGAATCCAGAACTACCAACTCAACTCCAGCAGTTGCTGCAAGAACCTCTGGTGCCAGTGAGGACCCTCCCATGCCACACAGCACGATTCTCGAAAGACCTTTACCAAGGTGCTGTGTTCTAAGGGCGCTTAGCTCGGGCAATAGCTCTAGCGACTTGCTTGCAGCGTCCACCCAGCCAAGACGAATAGAAGACTCGGCCTCAGCTTCGGCGCCCCAGATGGTGTGGTCCTTGGCGAAGATTCGGCTGGCTATTCTCTCGCGCACTAGCTCTGGTACATAAAGTTCAACCGCATCCGCCGACGCACCCCTTGTTGCGACTTCCAAGTTCATTAGTTTCCCTGCAGCGCCTTCGATACGGTGTCGAGAAGGTCATTCCAAGAGGCGACAAACTTGTCGACCCCTTCGGACTCCAGCAAAGCCACAACCTCTTCGTAGGAGACTCCTCGCTCACTAAGTTCGGCGAGAACCGCTCTGGAGTTCGCGTACTCTCCAGTGATGGTGTCGGGGGAGATGACACCGTGATCAAATACTGCCTCCATGGTGGCCTCAGGCATAGTGTTTACAAGCTCAGGTGCAATCAACTCAGTCACATACAAAGTGTCTGGCAATGAAGTGTCCTTGACACCGGTTGAAGCCATGAGTGGGCGCTGTTTGTTCGCTCCAGCATTCTGCAGGTCCTTCCAATCAGGCGCCGCAAACTCCGCCTCAAAAAGCTCATAGGCCAATCTCGCGTTCGCAAGAGCTGCCTTTGATTTCAAGTCAAGCGCTTGCTTTGTACCGATAGCTTCAAGCCTCTTGTTGATTTCAGTGTCAACGCGAGAGACGAAAAATGAAGCCACTGAATGAATCTTGGATATGTCGAGCCCGTTTTGATTCGCCTTCTTGATACCATCCTTGAATGCTTCGATAACGAGTGCATAGCGCTGGAGTGAAAAAATAAGCGTAACGTTCACAGAAATACCAGCAGCTAGAACCTCAGTTATTGCACTAAGACCTGGAACAGTGGCCGGAATCTTGATCATTACATTCTCACGGTCTACGGCTTTGAACAGCTCTTTTGCCTGTGCAATGGTCTTTGCGGAGTCCATCGCAATACCTGGTTCTACCTCTATTGACACTCGACCATCAACACCATTGGTCGATTGGTATACATCAGCGAAAACATCGCACGCCATGCGAACATCCTGAGTGGTCGCCTCGAAAACAGCTTCTGATGCTGACGCCCCCCTTGTGGAAAGCTCAGCAAGCTGAGTTGCATAAGCATCACCTTTCGAGAACGCACCTGCAAAGATCGTTGGGTTCGTAGTTACGCCGGAAACAGCCCGAGATTTTATGAGCTCTGCGAGTGAGCCTGACTCAATTCGATCTCTTGAAAGATCATCGAGCCAGATGCTCACGCCAGCCTTGTCTAAGTCATGAAGTGGTGAACTC
>JBIIQS010000115.1:0-3119 GCA_044341965.1 Rhodoluna sp. | reverse complement strand
GCCTTGCCCTCTGTGATAACTTTCTGAGCGAATTTCTCGAAGGTCTTATCCGAAAGCGCTTTCTCGACAGACTGGCGAAGTTCCGAATTCAGGCCAACAGCCAACCTCTTATAGAAATCATCGAGCAGCCCAGAAACAAGGTAGACCTTAATGATGGCTTCGTACCAATCAACGCCTGAAGTCCTGGAGTGAAAAGTGTCGATTCGCTCAGTGAAAGGATCCATCGAGTCGGTGACATCAACACCCAAGCCAGAAAGCTTTTTTGAAACCGTACGGTATTTTTCAAAACTCTTGGCCGCAGCTTCACTGAGCTCAGCTTTGTATTGAGTGGTAGGAGCGTATTTGAGCTCATTGGTAAGAATTTCAAAATTCGAAAGCAACAAGTATGCAAGCTGACCTAGGTACGCCTTCGGTTCGGGCGTGTATGGCTTGAGATTGATTTTGGTCTTGTTTCTAGCAGCGCGCTCTTCACGATCAGGCAAAACAAGCTTGCCGACTTTTTTCCGTAAGGATTTCAACCACTCAAACACGTTTCAAGCATAAACGGGATAGCGGCTTGGCAAGTAGAGTAAGAAGAGCATATATAGGAGTAATTTGACTTTCAAAGACTTAGGTATCGATCAAGATATCTATCAGGCCCTCGAGGGCCGAGGAATCACGAGTCCCTTTCCAATCCAGGAGCAAGCAATACCGCTTGCCCTAACTGGTCAGGACATTATTGGCCAAGCCAAAACAGGCACTGGCAAGACCTTGGGCTTTGGCCTACCTCTTATTCAGTCCCTTGGACTGAATCCAGAAAAAGGCGCCAAAGCACTGGTAGTTGTACCAACCCGAGAGTTAGCCATCCAGGTTGCAGAAGATCTAAAGCACGCTTGCTCTAATCGCTCAACTACCGTGGCCGCAATCTATGGCGGAAAAGCCTACGAGGGACAAATTGCTGAGATTGATGCTGGAGCGCAGATCATTGTTGGAACTCCTGGTCGACTAATTGATCTTTCAAAACAAAAGAAGCTCGATCTAAAACACATCCAGTTCATGGTGTTAGACGAAGCGGACGAAATGCTAGATCTTGGCTTCTTGCCAGATGTTGAAAAACTTTTTGCTTACACCCCAGAGTCACGTCAGACCATGCTGTTTTCAGCCACCATGCCAGGAGCAATTGTTTCCCTTGCAAGGCGCTACCAAAACAAGCCAGTACACATCAGGGTCAACGACCCCGATGAGGGGCTCACCAAAGCCGACATCAAGCAGTTTATATACCGGGCACACGCACTCGACAAAGACGAGGTGGTAGGAAGAATCCTGCAGGCCGAAGGCCGCGGCAAGACAATCATTTTCTGCCGGACCAAGCGCCAGGCTGCCAAGCTAGCGGATGAGCTAATTGACAGAGGATTCAACGCAAGCGCCTTACACGGAGACATGTCTCAAGAAGCCCGCGAGAAATCGATGGCTAATTTCCGCTCCGGCAAAAAAGATATCCTGGTTGCTACCGAGGTAGCAGCCCGCGGAATTGACGTTGACGATGTCACACATGTTATTAACTACTCAGTGCCAGAAGATGAAAAGGCTTACCTGCACCGCGTTGGAAGAACTGGTCGTGCGGGGCGCCTTGGTATTGCAGTGACTTTTGTGGACTGGGAAGATCTTGCTCGCTGGACCCACATCAACACAGAGCTAAAGTTTGGCCAACCAGATCCAACTGAAACTTACTCAAGTTCTGAGCACCTATTTACTGACATGAACATTCCTGCAGGCACCAAGGGAAGACTTAAGGCCAGCACCAGAGTTGAAGCACCGAAGTCTTCCAGACCGCAGGGACAAAAGGGTTCTAGGCCTTCAAGAGGATCTGACTCTAAACCTGAGCGCTCCGGTGAGAAGAGAACTGATCGTCCTGCAGCAACTTCCAATAGAACTCGCAACCGCACCCGCAGTGGCAACAGCTAAAGCGAAGCTTTAGTTCCGGTTCCAAGCTTCACAATTCGATCTAACATTTCTTGACTTGTGGTGTTCTCACCCAACTGATTCGGCTTTCCGGCAACGCCGTGATAATCGCTAGAACCGGTAACAACAAGATCATGCTTCGAAGCCAAATCAAGCAACCACGATCTGGCGGCTTCTGGAACATCGCGGTGGTAAACCTCGATACCCGCTAAGCCTCGTTGGATCATTTCCTGGAAATGATCCAGTGGTAGATCTTCTGGGCTGGTATCTGGCCCAACTCCCTTAAGCGGGTGAGCAATCACTGATACTCCCCCGGCCAGACCAATTAGTTCAATTGCCTCAACGGTAGAAACAGCCGAGTGCGAAACATAGAAAGGTCCATCAGAAGCTAAGTAGTAATCAAAAGCTTCGCTGCGGTCAGAAACTTTTTTCATAGTCACCAAGGTGTCCGCGATAGCGGGGCGCCCAATGGTTGCACCTTTATCTAGGTGATCTAAAACCATCTCCCAGGTAATTGGCATTTCCGTGGCGAGCTTGTCGACAATTGCTCTGGCCCTAGCTTCGCGGGTGGCAACGGTATCGCCTAACACCACAGCAAGTGCTTCATGGTTTGGGTCAGGTAGATAAGCAAGTAGGTGAACGCTAATTCGAATAGTGCGGCCAAATCTTTCAATGTCCGAAACACTAGTTACTTCGATTCCTGGAATAAAGCCAAGCCCAAGTTCTAGGGCTTTGGATCTAGCTTCATCCCAGCCCGAAACGGTATCGTGATCGGTCAAGGCCAAGACGTTGATGCCGGCTTTAGCGGCGTTGGTCACAAGCTGGCTAGGGGTATCTAGTCCATCGGATCTGGTGGAGTGTGTATGGAGGTCTATTTTGACCATGAAAATCCCTGTTCTGTTAGCTCAACACTACCCAACGCCCAAGACAGTGCTGGAATGACACAATAGTGGGATGGCAAGCGATAAAAAAGAGGGCACAGGAACAAACCGTTCTAGAACCCCAAACAGCAAAGAGTTTCTTGATTACATTTCAAGCGGCTGGAAAGAAAGTTCCGAGGAAGCCATATCCCAAAGCCCTGCTGCTGATTTTGCAAAAAATAGGCGCGACAAAGTCGCTGCAGCTTTTCCTAACCAACTTGTTGTGATCGAAGCTGGTGCCCCCAAGACAAGGTCTAA
>JBIIQS010000089.1:0-3811 GCA_044341965.1 Rhodoluna sp. | reverse complement strand
CACAAACAGTTCCAGACTCGGTTTTGGTAATCGACACCAAAGAATCTACCCAGATTCTGTTTTTGCGCCCAACAGCAGGCAAAGACTCCGACGAGTTCTTCGCCAACCCGGCTATCGGTGAATTCTGGGTGGGAGCAAGACCCACTCTTGAAGATGTCTCCGCACTACTAAAAATAGACACCCGCGATCTAAGTGAACTTGATGCTTACCTAGATAAGAAGAAGACCATAAATCTTGAAGACAGCGATCTGGCTCAGTTTGTTTCTGAGCTGAGACTTGTCAAAGACAGTTACGAGATTGATCAAATGCGTCAAGCAGTCGAAAGCTCGATCCGAGGCTTCGAAGATATCGTGAAAGCACTGCCAAAGGCCGCAAAGCACCCGCGCGGCGAAAGAATTATTGAAACGGCTTTTTTTGCAAGAGCCAGACTTGAAGGTAACGACCTAGGATACGAAACCATTGCCGCTGCCGGAAAAAATGCCTGCATTTTGCACTGGATTACTAACCACGGACCAGTAAACAGTGGCGAGCTAGTTTTGGTTGACGCTGGAGTAGAAATGGACTCTTTGTATACAGCGGACATAACCCGAACCTTGCCGATAAACGCCAAGTACTCCGATGCCCAGCTCGAGGTTTACTTGGCAGTGCTAGAAGCGGCCGATGCTGCATTTGCGTTAGCAAAACCGGGAATCAAATTCCGCGAGATCCACGAAGCGGCAATGAAGGTAATTGCCAAAAAAGTTGTCGGTTGGGGAATCCTGCCAGTTTCTGCCGAAGAATCCCTAGAAGCTGACAAGCAGTTCCATAGACGTTGGATGGTTCATGGAACAAGCCACCACTTAGGTCTTGATGTTCACGACTGCGCACAAGCCCGTAAAGAAATGTATCTAGACGCTGAGCTCAAAGAGGGAATGATCTTCACGATTGAGCCAGGTTTGTATTTCCACGAGAACGACCTGCTGGCTCCGGAGCGCTTCCGCGGTATTGGTATCCGGATTGAAGACGACGTGTTGGTAACCAAAGACGGTGTTGAGAATCTTTCAGCGAAGCTTCCAAGAACTCCAGCGGAGATTGAATCCTGGATGGCCAGTCTTAGCTAGCTTTTAGATGCTGGCTTCTTTGTGGCAGGCTTTTTGGTAGCTGTTTCGGTACCTGCCTTCATTGCCTTCTTGGCGTCAGCCAATTGACCGGTTGGGACAATCACGTCGTACTTTTTCGCAACTACGGCTTGAGCGGAGATAAAGCTTCTTTTGTTTCGGGTCATGCTAAAACGAATCACGTTTAGTAGCATTCCAGCTCCAGCACCGATAACTATTCCTGCGCTCAGGTTTGTGACAACTACCTGCTCTGTTGTGCTGGTAGCTCCAAAGAGCAGTCCAAAAAATAGTCCGATCCAAGAACCGGTGACAGCACCAGAGAGTGCAACTCTTCCATAGCCAAGCTTGCCCTTAAGAGTCTCAACTGTTTTTAGGTCGGAGCCAATGATTGAAATAAGTCTTGCCGGGAAACCGTTTTGAACCAGCTTCTCAACTACCTTTACCGCTTCTAGGTAGTTTTTGAACTGGCCAACAACTTCGCCTTCAGGAAGGGTGGAGGGTGCATTTTTCTGACTCATGTTTCTATTCTCTCATGCCGGTCCGTAGAGTTAAGGGGTGTCCGAGGCCCTGATTTATCAAGCTCTTTCAAAAGTGATTGACCCTGAGCTTCGCATTGCTTTGACCGAGCTCGATATGGTCGGAAAAGTAAGTTTCCTAGATGGCACCGCAGATGTAGAAATCAAGCTCACCATCACTGGCTGTCCTGCAGCTAGACGCATCGAACAAGAAACCCACGATGCGGTTGCAGCAATTCCTGGAGTATCAAAAGTCAATGTGAGTCTTACGGTAATGACTCCCGAAGAACGTGATGCCCTGAAGAAGAAACTTCGTGGCGGCAAACCCATGCGACACAATCCCTTTGATAAAGACACCCTGACCAACATCTTTTTGATTGGCTCAGGCAAGGGCGGTGTTGGTAAATCCACCTTGACCGCGAACTTAGCGGTAGCGCTGGCTAGCCAAGGTCAAAAAGTCGGCCTTATCGATGCCGACATCTTTGGCTTTTCAATTCCTGGGCAACTGGGCATAACCGAAAAGCCAACCAGGGTAGACGAGCTGATCTTGCCCCCGGTTGCATTCGGTGTGAAAGTGATCTCGATTGGCATGTTCGTTGAAGACAACAAACCCGTTGCTTGGCGAGGACCCATGCTGCACCGAGCCATCGAGCAATTCTTGAGCGATGTCTTCTGGGGCGATCTGGATGTGTTGCTAGTAGACCTACCTCCTGGAACAGGCGATGTGGCAATTAGCCTTGGGCAGTTATTGCCAAGCGCCAAAACTGTCGTTGTGACAACACCGCAGCTTTCTGCCAGCGAGGTCGCCGAGCGATCGGGAGCCGTTGGCTTACAAACCGGCCAAGCCATCTTTGGCGTTATTGAAAACATGAGCTACCTAGAACAAGATGGCAAGAGAATTGAGCTTTTTGGCAAGGGTGGCGGCGAGCTAGTTGCTAAGTCCTTGAGTGAGCTTTCTGGAGTCAACGTTCCCTTGATTGGTCAAGTGCCGATTTCGGTAGCTCTTAGAGAAGGATCTGACGCAGGAAAACCACTGTTGGCACAAAAATCCTTAGACGCAGCCAGCATAACAATTGAGCACATTGCTTTGAAGATTGCTGCTGATAGTAGGGGTCTGGTAGGAAAGAAGCTTCCTTTCTCTACTTCGTAGAGACCCTAGTCTCTGTTACTCGCCCAGCTTAGAAAGCCCGCAGAAGTTGTGTACACCGCAAGAATTGCCCAGAGCGAAACAAATGCGCCAACTAGTAAACCAAAAGCCAGCTCCGTACTTAGCCCAAAAAGATTTAGCGAGCCAGATAAGAATCCGGTCAGTGCTAAGGCGCAAATCACTCCTGAGAGCACGCTGAACTTGATTGCTATTGTGGAGGACCTCCGCAAGATAAGAAGCTCCCTTTCATCCCCTGGCTCGAACTCTGACAGCCGGTCAAACTCTGTTGCAGACCTACCTTTCGAGAATGCATAGATGAGCAATAGAACAAGACTTACGGACGCAAGAATAGATGCGATGATTGCATCTCCTGCTAACAGAAATAGGCCGCTAGCTGCTAGGCAGATTCCTAAAATTGTGTAGTTGAATCCAGAAAGCCTAAAGTTCAGTAATTTCTTGTTATTCATAAAAGAGCTCCTCAATTCTTAGGTTAAATATTTTTGCCAACCGAAAAGCAAGTTCCAATGAAGCTGAGTATCTTCCCACTTCAAGCGAGTTGATGGTTTGGCGAGAGACTTCAGCAAGTTCGGCAAGTTCGGCTTGACTTATTCCCTTTGCTAATCGTTCTCGACGCAGGTTACTTTTCATACTGTAAAGCTAACTTGACATACAATTTTTGTCAAGTTAGCTTTACACGTGATTTTTCGCGTCCCACTCGGCGCTTTGCCAGACAAGACGTGCAGGCCCAAGCTAACTAGTTTCGTAGACTGATTAGCATGAGCGAATACAGCATCCCGAGCCTTTTATCCCACCTTCCGGAATCTTCCGATCAGGTCACAATTGTGAACCCGGCAACCGGCAAAAAAATCTACGACCTGCCGCAACTTAGCGTTGGCCAGGTAGCAAAGGCAGTTGCCGACGCGAAACTTGCTCAGCCATCATTTGCCGCTATGCCAGTAAAAGAACGTGCTGCAGCGCTTTTTAGATTGCACGATTTGCTTCTAAACAACCAAGACAAGTTGATGGATCTATTGCAGCTTGAAACCGGCAAG
>JBIIQS010000022.1:0-7186 GCA_044341965.1 Rhodoluna sp. | reverse complement strand
AGATCTACCTTGGTCTTGGAAAGCGGGTTGCCAGCATTTAATTCGGCGAGCGCCTGATCGATTGCTACCAAGGCTTCCGGCTCAGCTTTTTTGCCTTTGATTTCTTTTTCAATTCTTGGTCTTGCCTTTTCTAGAGTCTGCAAGTCAGCGAGCATCAGTTCGGTGTTTATGGTTTCAATATCACTTGAAGGCTCGACCTTGCCATCCACGTGAATGACGTCTGAGTCGGAGAACCCTCGGACTACCTGTGCGATAGCATCGGCTTCGCGAATGTTGGCAAGGAACTGGTTTCCAAGCCCTTCGCCCTCAGAGGCGCCCTTTACGATTCCTGCGATATCAACAAAAGACACTGGTGCCGAAAGGATCTTTTCGCTACTAAAAATCTCCGCTAACTTGGAAAGTCTTTCGTCTGGAAGGTTTACAACTCCCACGTTTGGCTCAATGGTGGCGAATGGATAATTCGCCGCCAGCACATTGTTCTTGGTGAGTGCGTTAAAAAGAGTCGACTTGCCCACGTTGGGAAGTCCTACTATTCCAATTGTTAGAGCCACGGGATACCACTCTACCTGTGGTTAGCAAGTGGCAGACTACTTCTATGCCCATTGATTTCACAGCAATCGACTTTGAAACAGCCAATGGCTCTCCCGCGAGTCCATGTGCTGTTGGTCTTGTTCGGGTTCGTGACTCTAGACCAGCAGAAACTCTAGAGCTACTTTTTCGACCTCCCGTACCCCACGATTGGTTTAGTGAGGCAAACATAAGAGTCCATGGAATTACCCCCGAGATGGTTCGAGACGCTCCCATGTACTCAGAAGTAATAGACCAAATGCTGGAATTCATCGATGAAGATCTGCTTGTTGCCCATAACGCCTCATTTGACATGGGTGTTTTGGCAGCTAGTGCCAAAGCTGTCAATCAAGAGCTTCCAAAGCTTCGCTATGGCTGCTCGCTAAAGATTGCCCGAAAGACCTACAACCTCGAAAGCTACCGTCTAAACGCAGTTGCCTATGCCATAGGTCATGAGGAATTTGAGCACCATAACGCGCTAGCCGATAGCGACGCCTGTGCTCGAATTGTCATTCACGCTGCCCAAAGACACGGGGTGCAGGATCTTCCGGAGCTACTAGCTGTTACCAAGGTTCGGCTAGGAACTCTCTAGTGGCCTGGAATGTCCCTGGCTAATGGCATAGTTCTAAGCATGGAACTTATTTATTTGGGTATTGGTTTGGCCGTGGGGTTAGTAATTGGCGTGCTTATTGCCATGCTTCGATCAAAAGGCGCAACTGGTGATTCATCCCTAGCTATCAAGCTTGCCTCGGCTGAGGCCACGTTATCGGGCCTGAAAGCCCAGCTGGAAACCGCCAATCGCGAACGAGTAGCCAGAGATGAGCGAGATCGCGAAGAAAACCGCCTCATCAAAGAGTTGGCTCCAGTTAAAGATCGCTTGGAACAAATGCAGCTATCGGTAGCCTCACTCGAAAAAGAGCGAACTGAGCAGTTTGGAACTATTCAAGAGCAGCTCAAAAATGCAGTTAATTCGGACGAGCAACTTCGCAAGACCACGATGGCGCTATCACAAGCTTTGTCATCGAATTCGATTCGCGGCGTTTGGGGAGAAACTCAACTTCGAAAACTGGTTGAGCTGGCAGGGCTTATCAAGCATGCCGATTTTAGCGAGCAGGCAACTTTTTCTACCCAAAGTGGTTCAGGACGGGCCGACCTGATCATCAATCTTCCAGGGGGCAAGTCTCTGGCGATTGATTCCAAGGTGCCTTTTAACTCATATCAAGAAGCCTCTTCTATTTCCGAGCACGCGGAAGGCGAAGACGCCAAGAAGCGACAGGATCTAATCACCGCTCACGTGAAAGCAATGAAGCTTCACATTGATGACTTGTCAGGTAAAGAATATTGGACCGGACTAAACGCCAGTCCAGATTTTGTAATTGCTTTCGTGCCCTCCGAGTCTTTGCTATCTGCTGCCCTAGATGCAGATCCAGCGCTTTTGGAATATGCCTTCAAGAAAAATGTTGCGCTAGCTTCACCGGTTAGCTTGTTTTCGGTTCTAAAAACCATCAACTACATCTGGCGGCAAAATGCCGATGAGAGTTCGGTTAGAAACATGATTCGACTTGGAAAAGAGCTCTATGAGAGAGTTGGCAAAATTGCCGAGCACGCAGACAAGTTAGGCCGCTCGATTACCAACACCGTCAAGGACTACAACGTATTCGTATCCTCGCTAGAGACCAGGGTTCTGGTTACCGCTAGAAAGCTCAACGATCTTGACGAGAATCAGCTCGGCACTGAGGAGATTCCGACCCCAACCCCCATCGAGGCTGGGGCCACCTCAGTTACCGCTAACGAGCTCCAGAAGGACTGATTTCCCAGGGGGTTTATGACTTAAGAGCCTCTTTGTCTGGTTTGGTTATACTCGAAATCAAGCTCACAAAGGCGTTTGCAGCTCCAAAATCCCTGTTGGACAGCTTCTTAGCTGGCTCCACTAATTGAATCCGCAAGGAGAACCTGCATGTCTGGAATGGCAACAAAGTCCCCCATTGTCACGCTGACACCCGCGCCAACTTTGGATAGAACTTACACTGTCACAGATCTACATAGCGGTGCGGTGAACCGTGCAGATGCTGTTGGAGAAGAACTCGCCGGCAAAGGCATCAACGTTGCAAGAGCTCTTCACCTAGCCGGTATTCCAGCCCCTGCGGTTGTTCCAATTGGAAACGCTGAAAAAGGAATTTTGGAGCGTACCGGATCTAAGAATTTTCTTGTGCCGCTGTGGATTGATGGCACCATTCGAGTTTCAACAACAATTCTTGAGCGCGGTGGCACCACAACCAAAATCAATGAAGCCCCAAAACCGCTGAGCTCAAAGGAATGGCAGCAAGTTATTGAGCTAACCGAGAAAACTGTAATTGAAAACGAAGCTAAGTGGTTGGTTATCGCTGGAGCTTTGCCAATAGACGAATCAACTGGAACTTTTGTTGACCTGCATCCGATTTTTGAACGAATGGAAAAACTGAGTGTTCGAGTTGTTTTGGATACCAGCGGCGAGCCACTGGCATATTGGGTTCGTCAGGGAGAAGCTGCGATTCTAAAGCCAAACGCTGAAGAACTTGCTTCTGCTGTTGGTAGAGACCTGCTAACAAACGGTGATGTTATTGAAGCAGCTAGAGAACTTTGTTCCCACGGTGTTGAGTGTGTGTTGGCCTCTTTGGGATCCGATGGCATGTTGGCTGTTACCAAATCTCGCGCTTGGGCAACCAGGACCGCACCGGTGAAAGTCATCAACACCGTAGGTGCTGGAGATGCGACACTAGCTGGATTCTTGGCAGCAATAACCAATAATCCAATCGCCGAGGGCGAGAAGGATTTCGGTGTTGAGTTCAACGTCCCCGTTGGCGCCATGGCCGCGGTCCAGTGGGGAGCTGTAAAGGTTTCCCAGCCCACCAGCGGGCTGGATCACATTGACAATCTTCCTGAGGTGTTCTTGACTGAGGATGTAGACCTGGCAGCACCGCTCAAAGAGCCAGCAATTCACAAGGAGAACTAAGCCATGCCTGTAGCAACCCCCGATGCCTATCTCGAGATGCTTGATAGGGCTAAGTACCAGAAGTTTGCTTACCCCGCTATCAACATTTCATCGTCGGCTACCGCCATTGCTGCTTTGCAAGGTTTACAAGAGTGCGGCTCCGATGGAATTTTGCAGGTATCCACAGGTGGAGCCGAGTACTTCTCCGGTTCGACCGTGAAGTCCATGGCAATTGGTGCTCAGGCAATGGCTGCCTTTGTTCGTGAAGTGGCTAAGGGATATGGAATCACTGTTGCGCTGCACACGGACCACTGCCCCAAAGGACATCTTGATGGATTTGTACGCCCACTACTTGAGGTTTCTGCAGAGAGAGTAAAAAGCGGTCTTGATCCACTATTCAATTCCCACATGTGGGATGGCTCAGCGGTTCCACTAAAAGAGAACCTAGAAATTGCCAAAGAGCTACTTGCAAAAACCACTGCTGTTGGATCGATTCTTGAAATTGAAGTTGGTGTTGTAGGTGGCGAAGAAGACGGAGTTGAAGGCGGGTCTGGAAAAGACCTTTTCACAACAGTAGAAGACGGCATGGCTACCGCAGCAGCACTCGGTCTTGGAGAAAACGGAAGATATCTAACAGCTCTTACTTTTGGAAACGTTCACGGTAGCTATAAGCCTGGAAGTGTAAAACTCAAGCCGGAGCTACTAGATGAAATCCAAAAAGCAGTCGGCAAAAAGTACTCTAAGGATTTGCCTTTTGATCTTGTGTTCCACGGCGGTTCTGGATCCACTGACAAAGAAATCGCGGACGCAGTTAGCTTTGGTGTTATCAAAATGAACATCGATACCGACACGCAGTACGCTTTTACTCGCGCAGTTGCTGGGCACATGTTTGCAAACTACGACGGCGTTCTAAAGCTGGACGGCGAAGTAGGAAATAAGAAGGCTTATGACCCAAGAGCTTGGGGAAAGCTAGGCGAAGCTTCGATGGCAGCCAGAGTAGTTCAAGCGGCTAACCAGTTGGGTTCTGCTGGAAAGTCACCGACGGCATAGTGACAGAGCGTTCACCTTTCTACCAAAACGGCAACCCCAGATATAAGGGGAAGTTCAAAGAGTCAAAGATGCACGGCTACTGGGAGTTTTTTAGAAAAGACGGAACACTGATGCGTTCTGGAAGCTTTGACTCTGGAAGGCAAATTGGCACTTGGGCAACCTACGACCAGACTGGTCACCCATACAAAGAAACTGAATTTGGCTCTTAGGAGCGCTTGGCCTTGTTGCTAGTGTCCTGACCGGCTTGCTTTAGATCTTTACGCAGTTCCTTAGGTAGCGAGAACTGAACATCTTCCTCAGCAGTTGTGATCTCAATTGGCTTGCCAAATTGACGCTTCTCAAGATACTCAAGGACTTCATCCACAAGCTCTTCTGGTGCCGAGGCTCCAGAGGATACCCCTACAGTCTCAACGCCTTCGAACCACTCTTCTTTGATTTCACTCGCGTAATCAATTCGGTAGGCAGCTTTCGCTCCAGCTTCTAGGGCAACTTCTACCAGGCGAACCGTGTTGGATGAGTTCGCGGATCCAATAACCAAGACCAGATCAGATTCTGAGCCAACCTTCTTTATTGCAACTTGTCGGTTCTGGGTTGCGTAGCAGATGTCATCACTTGGTGGATTCTGTAAGGTTGGAAACTTCTCTCGAAGTTTCAGAACAGTTTCCATGGTTTCATCTACTGACAAAGTTGTCTGGGAAAGCCATATAACTTTCTTAGGGTCTTTCACCTTGGCGTTTTCAATTCCCTCTTTGCCATCGACGAGCTGAACGTGATCAGGGGCTTCGCCAGCGGTGCCCTCTACCTCTTCATGACCTTCGTGACCGATTAATAAAATGTCGTATTCCTCGGCAGCAAATCTTTGTACCTCGCGGTGGACTTTTGTAACTAGCGGACACGTTGCGTCAATTGTGTTTAGTCCACGAGCCTCAGACGCTTTAACAACGGCCGGTGAAACTCCATGGGCGGAGAAAACAAGAGTCGAACCTTCTGGGACTTCATCAACTTCGTCTACGAATATTGCTCCGCGCTTTTCCAGACCAGTGACCACGTGCTTGTTGTGAACGATTTCCTTGCGAACATAGACTGGAGCTCCGTAGTGATCTAACGCCTTTTCGACGGCAATGACGGCTCTATCCACTCCGGCGCAGTAACCCCTTGGGGCGGCTAAAAGCACGCGCTTTGAAGGGGTAATATTTATTTGGGTCACAGCTCAATCTTACGAGAGATAACTTAGCCACTTGAAGGAACAGTCATGTCAGAGGACCAACAGCAGCAATCCTCTGAATCAAGGGTGTCCAGCGAGCTAAGTCCCTGGAGTGTATCCAACTTCACCAGCTCATTAAAGGACTGGATAACAAAGCTTGGCAATGTCTGGGTTGAGGGCCAAATCTCTCAGATTAGCCCCAAAAAAGACGTCTTCTTCGGAGAGCTTCGAGACTTAGTAGCCGACAAGGGTTTTTCGATTCATTCCCGAAGACCAGATGTTCTGAACGCAGTCTCAGAGCTGGCCGCTGGAGACCGAGTGGTTGCCCTCGTGCACCCGGACTTCTGGGAGCGCTCCGGTAAGACCAGCATGGATGTTCTAGCAATTAGAAAAGTTGGCCTAGGTGAATTACTTGAGCGAATCGAACGGTTACGTCAACAGCTGATCAAAGAAGGCCTGACACTGGCCGAAAGAAAGCAGCCACTGCCTTTTCTACCAAACTTGATTGGCTTAATCACCGGAGCTAACAGTGATGCCGAGAAAGACGTATTACAAAACGCCAAGCTTCGCTGGCCAGAAGTTAGGTTCAAGATTCAACACACTCCTGTTCAAGGAGATAAAGCTGCAGCTGAAATTATCAAGGCCATCCAGGCGCTCGATGCTGACAGTGAAGTGGATGTAATCATCCTTACCCGAGGCGGAGGCTCATTCCAAGATTTACTGGTGTTCTCCGACGAGCAGGTTGTAAGGGCGGTAGCGAACTGTAAGACACCTATTGTCAGCGCGATCGGGCATGAAAATGACCGCCCGCTAACCGATGAAGTTGCTGACTTCCGAGCCTCCACTCCAACCGATGCTGCAAAAAATGTAGTTCCAGATGTTGTTGATGAGCGTAAGAAGATTTCGATAGCGCTGGAAAGAATTGCGCTCAGGGTTGTGGGCTATGTTCAGAACCAACTTGAGCTAATTGCCGGCATTAGAACGAGACCAGTTTTTGCTAATCCATTCACTATCGTGGACGAGCGTTCGTTAAGCATCACTCAATTGCTCACAACTTTGCAGTCACAAACTAAGAACTTTCTCGATAAAGAACAGCTGCAAATTGCAGGTCTTCGCGGTCAGGTTAGGGCACTGTCCCCCAAGCTAACCCTTGACCGAGGTTATGCGGTTGTTCGAAACCTCAAGGATGGATTAGTGACCGACCCGAAGAAGGTTTCCAAGGGTGAAAAGCTGAAGATTACGCTCGCCGGGGGCGATCTCGGAGTCACGGCAGATTGAAAGTAGGCTAGAGACATAATGAGTGAAACCAATAAAGACATCGAAGCGATGAGCTACGAGCAGGCTCGTGACGAGCTGGTCAAAGTAGTTGCTGAACTGGAAACTGGATCAGTCAC
>JBIIQS010000021.1:0-7192 GCA_044341965.1 Rhodoluna sp. | reverse complement strand
GGAGCGCTCACGGCGAAGTAGCTTTCTTTCATGCGGCGAAGATCAAGGCTTGTTCCGGTGAAATGCATCGCAGGATGAATAGCTAGCGCGATAGCGCCTTGCGCGGTAGCCGCATCCAAAATCTCATGGCCATGGTTAGGCGCAAAGTGAACAACAAGCTGTCCTTTGCGCCAGGCATTTGATTCAGCCAGGCTTAAGGCGGTTGACTCGATTATGTTTTCTGGAACCGCTAGCAGCACTAAATCTGATGCAGCAAGAATGTCGTCATTTGATAGAGACTTTGCAGTTGGGAACAAGTGCTCCAGTTTGTCTATCGAGTCCGATTGATCTTTCGGCAAAGCAACGACCAGGTGTCCTGCTTCTTGCAAGGCCGTTGCAATTGCTATTCCTATCGCGTCTGCGCCCACAAGGCCGATGTTTAGTCTTCCCTGTTTCAATTGCTCACCATCTGATCTGTCTGATTGTCTTTGGGCTCATCGGGTAGTCGACATATTTGTTCCGACACAATTGCAGCCACGGTTAGTAACAAGCTTGCAATCAGGCCAAAACTGTTTTGAACTAGTGCTTGAGTAAAACTAACAGGCAAACTCAGCTGCGCAATCATTGCCCCTAAATGCCAGCCCACAAACCCCGAGCCGGTTAGGGCACTTGCCTTTGCGAGCAGAAGAACTCTAACTGCATAAAACGGATCAACTCTTTTGGGTCGTGGTCCTTTTGTGTATTGCGATAAGGACGACTTGTACCGCCAGATTGGAACAGAAAGTCCTAAAAGAATCAGCGCGATAGCAGCAAGGGTGACTAAAAGATTAGTTGGCGAAGCTGGAACGGCCATGCCGTTAGCAACAAGCAAGCGAACCGCAAGAAAAGAAAGCACTATAAGGCCAAAAACAACTACCAATACCTGGCTTAATTTCGTCGGCTTCATTTTTGTAACCAGACTTGGTTCTTAATCGGCTCTGCTAGATCTGAAACTTTTCCAAATCCAACTAGCTGCGCCTCACTATCCATGAGAGACCAAGGAACTAGCACGAACGCTCGCTCGTGAGCTCTTGGGTGTGGCAGGGTTAGGTTCTTTGATTCTTGCTTTTTGTTTTCATAGGTGATGATGTCAATGTCCAGTGATCTTGATTCCCACCGTCGTTCTCGCACCCGACCGTGAGAAAGTTCAATTTGCGATGTAGCTTCAAGTAGTTTTTTAGGACTCAGCTTGGTGGCAATCTTGACTACACCGTTTAGGTAATTAGGTTTTGACTCATCGAGTCCTGATTCAGTTACGGCACTTGACTCAACCAACGGAGATTTTTCCAAGACACGAATCTTTGGATGGACTCCGAGTTGCTCGATTGCAGAGTGAAGAGTTTCTCCCCGGTCTCCAAGATTGGAGCCCAGCGCTAGAACCGCAATCTTCCAGCCAAACATCAGTCTGGTTTCTTGGCGCTGGCTGTCACCGCAACTGTGTCAAAGAAAAGATCTATCGGAGCATCGGGCTTGGAAACAGTGACTTTTACCTTCTTGGCCCATGGGCTTGCAGCAAACAAAACCTCATCGGCTAGTCGCTGAGAAAGCGTTTCTAACAAATTGACTGGGTTTTGTCCCACATTTTTTGAAATAAGTTGAGCAATCTCTGCGTAGCTAACGGTGTTGGAAATATCATCGGTCGCAGCAGCTCTCTCGCTGTCAATCCAAATCTTGGCATCGACAATGAAGTACTGCCCGTTTTGCCTTTCGTGCTCCATGACACCATGGTGGCCAAAAATCCTGAGGCCTCTAATTTCAATTTTCTGGGTCATGGACTAACTCTGCCCACCGGTATCTTCATTTGCAACTGCAAGGGCTTCGACCACTTGAATTGCATCAAGGGTGGTCGAGACGTTGTGCACTCGTACTCCCCAAAGCTTTCGCTGTAGCAGCAGCGCCGTCAACACGGCGGTAGCCAAATCACGCCTCTGGTTACTGACTTGTCCTTGGCTGTCTGGCTCCAGAGCACCCGCGATAAAGCGTTTTCTTGATGCTCCAACAAGGATAGGTAGATCTAGTTTTTCGAGTTCATCAAGCCTTGCAACCAAGTGCCAGTTCTGGGTTATGTCTTTTGCGAAACCGAGACCTGGATCAATGATCAACCGGTCCCTAGAGATACCCGCGTCAATAGCTTTGCTGACTCTAGCCCGAAGCTCTTTCGCGACATCCGCGGCAACGGATTCGTAATTATTCAGAGAGTCCATAGTTTCGCTGAAACCTCGCCAGTGACTAATGATGAACTTGCAACTCAGAGGTTGTAGGGCTCGAAACATCTCTTCATCGGCTAACCCGCCAGAAACATCGTTAACAATCGTTGCCCCCGCCTGCACGGCGAAAACTGCTGTTTCACTGTTCATGGTGTCGATGCTGATTTGGGTACCGCTTGAAACAAAGTTTTCATTGGACATCAAAGATTTAATTACGGGGATTACTCTGGATTGTTCCTCTTCGATTTTTACCCTGAGGGCACCAGGCTTGGTGGATTCTCCACCTAGGTCAACAATGTTTGCACCTTGCGATACAAGTTCAAGAGCGTGAGCGTGAGCATCTTCGGCGCTTAGAAAGTCTCCGCCATCGGAGAAGGAATCTGGGGTGATGTTTACTACACCCATGATTAGTGGTCTTGAAAACGTCTTCACTTGGAAATCAGGGCCATAATCTCTTGGCGATCAATGGCCTGGCTGTATTTACCAAGAGCCTTCACGGTTACGGTGTTTGCTTCTGGCTGTCTAGCACCCCTGGAGGCAACGCAGTGATGCCTAGCTTCAATAACTACAAGAACTCCTTCGGCATCTAATCCCTGCTGAATTGCTTCGGCTATTTGAGCCGTGAGGTTCTCTTGAAGCTGAGGTCTGGCGGCAAGAACTTCAACCAATTTAGGAATGCGCCCAAGCCCGACAACCCTGTCTTTGGGTAGGTAGGCAACGTGCGCCACACCAGTAAAAGGAAGTAGGTGGTGTTCGCAAATTGAAACCAGTTCAATGTCTTTAAGAATTACTGCATCGTTTTGCTCTGCTGGAAAAGAGTCCTCGAGAACCTTCAGCGGGTCAACTCCGACGCCTTTGAAAAACTCTTGGTATGCACCAGCAAACTTTTCTGGCGTAGCCTTTAGCTCCAAGCGGTTGGGGTCTTCGCCAATTGCAGTGAGTAGCTCGGTCACCGCTTTTTTAATGCGATCTATATCAACCAATTACTTTTTCTTAACTACCCGTGTGGTTTTTTTAGCAGCGGGTTTTGTCTTCTGCTTGGAAGCAACCTTGGCTGTGTCCTTCGCTGTTTGGGCATCAGCTTTTTTCTTTGCTGCAACCTTGGCTGTAGTGGAGCCCTTAGAAGGTATAGCAATTGGGCCCTTCTTGGATCCAGGCCTAGAGGCCTTCGAGAGCCAAGGCTTGCGCTTCGGGGATTTTTTGATTCCCTTGAAAATTCTTGCGATGTCATCTTGATTCAGAGTTTCTTTTTCCATCAACTCTTTGGCCATAACATCCAGAGCCTTGCGGTTAGCATTTAGTGCCTTGTAAGCCTCATCGTGAGCAGTGTCCAGGATCTTGCGAATCTCAAGATCGATCTGGTGTGCTACTTCGTCTGAGTACTCACGTGCTTGTGCCATGTCGCGACCGATGAATACTTCGCCACCGCCTCCGTAGGAAACGGTTCCAACCGAGGACGAGAAGCCAAACAGGGTCACCATCTGCCTGGCAATTTTTGTGGCCTTTTCAAAGTCATTCGATGCACCCGTAGTTGGATCGTGGAAAACTATTTCCTCGGCAGCGCGGCCACCAAGGGCGTATGCAATCTGATCAAGCAACTGGTTTCTAGTTACCGAGTAACGATCTTCAATCGGCAAAACCATGGTGTATCCAAGAGCGCGGCCTCTAGGCAAAATGGTCACTTTGGTGACTGGATCGGAGTGATTCATCGACGCAGCGACAAGAGCGTGACCAGCCTCGTGGTACGCGGTGTTTAGTCTTTCTTCGTCTTTCATCAAACGGGACTTCTTTTGTGGTCCACCGATTACTCGATCAATTGCTTCGTCAATGATTTCAGCAGTTACGGTCTTTAGGTTCTCTCTCGCAGAAAGTAGTGCTGCCTCGTTTAGAACGTTTGCCAAGTCAGCTCCGGTAAAGCCAGGTGTTCTACGAGCAATCAGGGCAAGGTCAACATCTTCTGCAATTGGCTTGTTCTTAGCATGCACTCGAAGGATCTGCTCGCGTCCTGCAAGATCTGGTGCTCCAACACCAATCTGACGATCAAATCTTCCAGGTCTAAGCAGTGCTGGATCTAGAACATCTGGACGGTTGGTTGCGGCAATCAAGATCACGTTGGTGTCCGAGTCGAAACCGTCCATCTCAACAAGCAACTGGTTCAGAGTCTGCTCGCGCTCATCGTTTCCGCCACCGATTCCAGCACCTCGCTGACGACCAACGGCATCAATTTCGTCAACAAAGATTATTGCTGGGGAAGCCTGCTTGGCTTGCTCGAACAAGTCACGAACCCTGGAAGCTCCAACACCTACGAACATTTCAACAAAGTCAGAACCAGAAATTGAGAAGAAGGGGACTCCAGCTTCACCGGCGACTGCTTTAGCAACCAATGTCTTACCGGTTCCTGGGGGGCCATAAAGAAGTACTCCTCGTGGAATCTTGGCTCCGAGAGCTTTGAAGCGCTCAGGCTTTTTCAAAAAGTCTCGGATTTCTTCTAGCTCTTCGAGAGCCTCGTCAATTCCAGCGACATCTTTAAAGGTGACTGTTGAAGATTCTTTGGTAACCATCTTTGCTTTGGATTTTCCAAACTGCATTACTTTTCCGCCGCCACCTTGCATTGAGGAAAGTAAGAACCAGAAAATCAAACCAATCAGAATAAATGGAAGCAATGAACCAAGTAGTGCTAAGTACCAAGGAGTGTTTGGGACCTCGTCGTTATATCCATCGGCGATGGATGCATTGGTGATTACTTCAACAACTTGATCACCTCTTGGGCCGACGTAAAAGAATTGAACCTGAGAACCAAACTCTTTGTCGGGGTTGATAAGTTCAACATCGACTCTCTGATCACCGTCAAGAATTTTTACAGACTTAGCTTTGCCGGATTCGATTAGCTCAAGACCGTACTTGGTATCAACCTGCTGGAAGGTTTGATTGTTAATGAGGCTGGTTCCGACTACCAAAATGAGGATGGCTAGAAATATCCAGACAAACGGACCTGAGAGGATTTTTTTGAGATTCATAGACTCCTAGGTTATCCCAGGCAGACTGACAGATTCCTAGGAATAGACAGACGGCGAGAGAACCGCTACCCCAGGCAGGGTGCGGTACCGCTCGTTCCAGTCCAGTCCGTAACCAACCACGAATTCGTTAGGTATCTCAAAGCCAACCCAGCGTACATCTACTTCTACCTTGGCAGCATCTGGTTTTCTAAGCAGGGTTACTACCTGCACAGAAGCTGCACCGCGAGCTTCCAAGTTGGAGACCAACCAAGAAAGAGTCAGCCCTGAATCAACAATGTCTTCAACAATTAGAACGTTCTTGCCTAGTACGTCGGTGTCCAAATCTTTCAGAATTCGAACTACACCAGAAGATGTGGTGCCAGACCCGTAGGAAGAAACCGCCATCCAATCCATCTGCACCCGAGTCTGCAACGCTCTGGATATATCAGCCATGAACATAACCGCACCTTTTAGAACACCGACCAGCAAAAGATCTTTACCGGCGTAGTGGCTATCAATTTCTTTCACTAGTTCCGCGATGCGAGTTTTGATTTGCTCTTTTGTAACAAGAACTTTTGTAATTTCCGAAGATACTGCTTCCAGATCCAATTACTTCTCCTGGGTGGTTTTTAGTGTGATGGTATTACCCTTTCGCTCTACTCTAACGCCTGGAAGCGCCAGTAGCTTTTGACCATGCCAGTTCGAAACCAAATCGGAAACTGCCAAAACATGAACCCTAGATGAATCAACCCCTAAATAATCAATTGCAGATTTAATCACACGGTTGCGAATTGCCTCGGGCAATTTCAGCAACTCAGGTTGAGCAAGGCTTAACGAGCGTGTACCGGGCTTGGCAATTTTCTTGAAAGCTTTAGCTGCTACCTGGCTTAGGTATTGATCATCTTCCTGCAACTGACTGCTGGTTCGAATCAAGTTGCTGAATATCCCTTTACCAAGGTGTTTCTCGAGAAATGGCAGAACCACTTTTCGAATTCGAACTCTAAGAAACTTGAGGTCCTTATTTTGTGGATCTTGCCAAGGTGAAAGATTTTCATCTTTGCAAAACTGCTCAGTAGTTTTTCTCTCAATAGAAAGTAGTGGCCGAAGCAGTCTCTCGCTTCTAACGCTCATTCCAGAAAGTGATCTAGGGCCAGAGCCCCTGGTTAGTCCAAGCAAAACTGTCTCTGCTTGATCATTAGCGGTGTGACCCAGAACAATAAAATCTGACTTGCTTTCAATACGAATGCTTTCGAGTGCTTCATATCTTGCGTCTCTGGCGGCAGCTTCTGGTCCACCTTTGGTTCCAACTTTTACTCTTTTACTCCAAGCTTCGGTGATGCCAATTTGGTGAAGCTTTTCTAATGTTTGATCGGTAACTTTTGCGGATACTTTTTGAAGTCCATGGTCAATAGTTACGCTCGCAACTTGCAATTGCAGTTTCTTTGATTCAAAGAGCGTTGCCGAGGCAAGGGCCAAAGAGTCCGCTCCTCCGGAGACGGCAAGAAGCAGTTTTTGCCCGGGTTTGGTGTTTGCGGCTAGAACCACGCGAACTGCGTGGCGGATTGCTCCCTGTGCTGGGCTGAGCCGCTTGCGTTGAGGCACAATAAATCCTTTGATTAGATAATCTTTACTAGGTAAGCCTATTGAGGAGAGCAATGTTTGAAGTCGTAATCGAGATCCCTCGGGGTTCTAGGAACAAGTACGAAGTGGACCATGAAACTGGTCGCGTGCACCTGGACCGCGTGCTCTACACACCTTTTGTTTACCCAACTGATTACGGTTACTTCGAAAAGACCTTGGGTGGCGATGGCGACCCGCTAGATGCTCTAGTGCTACTTGAGTTCCCAGTTTTCCCAGGAGTAGTTATCAAGGCGCGTCCAGTCGGCGTTTTACCAATGGAAGACGATGGTGGAATCGATGAGAAGGTTTTGTGTGTTCCTGCTGGCGACAAGCGCTGGGATCACATTCAAG
>JBIIQS010000020.1:0-7309 GCA_044341965.1 Rhodoluna sp. | reverse complement strand
GAACTTCGCAGAGTCGCTGTGATTTCAGACGTGGCAGTGGACGCCTACTTACACCGCACCTCAAAGGACCTTCCTCCTCAGGTGGGAGTGCTAGTTGCGTTCGATGGAAACGCTGAAACGGCACATGATGTTGCAGTTCACATTGCAGCGTTTAGCCCATCGGTTCTTTCTCGCGATCAGATCTCTGAAGAGACTGTTGCCACCGAAAGACGTATCGCTGATGAGACTGCCCGCAACGAAGGTAAGCCAGAAGCTGCACTAGCAAAGATTGTTGAAGGAAGAGTGAACGGCTTCTTCAAGGAAAACGTTTTGCTAGAGCAAGACTTTGCAAAGGACAACAAGCTAAGCGTCCAAAAGGTCCTAGACCAGTCGGGAACCAAGGTTTCTGCCTTTGTACGCTTCAGAGTTGGAGCCTAAGTAACTTGAAACGGTTAAAGACTCGGCCCAATAGGGCTGAGTCTTTTTCTTTGCTCGCCTAGACTATAACTGAACCTTGGAGGATTGCCTTGCCACATAAAAAACGCAGAGTTTTGCTGAAACTATCTGGAGAAGCATTTGGCGGCGGCACAGTTGGAGTAAACCCGGATGTAGTTGCTTCCCTTGCAAAAGAAATTGCAGAAGGTGCAAAAACTACTGAGGTTGCAATCGTTGTTGGAGGAGGAAACTTCTTCCGAGGTGCAGAGCTTTCCCAACGAGGCATGGATAGATCTAGAGCCGACTACATGGGAATGCTTGGAACCGTGATGAACGCGCTAGCACTTCAAGACTTCTTGGAACAGGCCGGGGTGGATGTTCGGGTCCAGTCAGCAATAAGCATGGCGCAAGTTACCGAGCCCTACATCCCACTTAGAGCCATGCGGCATCTTGAAAAGGGGAGAGTCGTAATATTTGGTGCCGGTGCCGGTTTGCCTTACTTCTCAACCGATACCGTTGCTGCCCAGCGAGCATTAGAGATAAAAGCTGATGAGGTTCTGGTGGCTAAAAACGGTGTCGACGGTGTCTACTCCGCAGACCCAAAGAAAGATTCTGGTGCCAAGAAAATCGATAACATCACCTATCAGGACGCACTAGTTCAGGGACTGAAAGTTGTTGATGCAACCGCTTTTTCCCTATGCATGGACAACAAGATGCCGATGAGGGTGTTTGGAATGCAGGGTAAGTCAAACGTTACGGATGCCATCAAAGGCAAGAAAATCGGCACTAGCGTAACTGCCTAGTTTTGAAAGAAAGATGAACAGAAAATGATTGATCAAATCCTGAAAACTAGCGCTGAAAAGATGGATAAAGCCCTCGAATCAGCGAAGGATGACTTTGCTACGGTTCGAACCGGAAGAGCCAACCCTCAGCTATTTCAGAAAATCATGGTCGACTATTACGGCACCATGACCCCGTTGGCTCAGCTTGCATCGCTTCAGAATCCTGAGGCCAGAACGATTGTGATCACCCCTTACGACAAGAGCGCACTTGGAGCAATTGAAAAAGCCCTTCGCGACGTTCCAAACCTGGGCGCTAACCCAACTAACGATGGCAACTTGATAAGAGTTAGCCTTCCAGAGCTCACTGAAGAGCGCCGTAAGGAATTCGTGAAGCTGGTAAAGACCAAGGCTGAAGACCACAGAGTTTCGGTTCGAAACATCCGTCGCAAGGGCAACGATGATCTAGAGGCTCTAAAAAAAGATGGTCAGGCGGGCGATGACGACATCGCTAGAGCCGAGAAAGAACTAGACGCTATCACCAAATCACACGTCGATGCCATCGATGACGCACTAAGGCGTAAAGAAGCCGAACTGCTAGAGGTGTGAAGATTGTCAAAAGTTAGTGAACCACAGGGGAGGTCACTTTCCAAGTCCGTTGCAGTGGGTTTATTGCTAGCTGCAGTATTTTTGGCTTCACTTTTGCTCTATAAAGAGTTGTTCATTTTGTTTCTGTCCATTGCCACCGCTATCGGCGCTTGGGAACTTTCCACTGCACTTAGAGAAAAAAAATGGTACGTCCCTAGAGTGCCAGCTGTTATTGGCTCGGTACTGATAATGCCGGCTACCTACTACGGTGGTCCAGCTGTTCAGTGGCTAGCAAGCATTGCTATCGTTGCGGCATTAATTGTGTGGCGAACAGTGCATCTGCTGTTTGAAAGACGGAAGGCAAACTTCCAAACTTTGAAGCGCACGGTGCGGGATTTTGGCGCGGCGGCTTTCCTGGTGATTTACCTGCCACTGACTCTGAGTTTTGGAATGCTCTTGCTACGCCAAGATGATGGGCAGTGGTGGGTGCTGGCGTTTGTCACAACGGTTGCCCTAATAGACTCCGCTGGATATCTATTTGGTCGAATTTTTGGCAAGAATAAGCTTGCTCCTGGAGTAAGCCCGAAGAAAACTTGGGAAGGTTTAGCAGCCTCGATAGTGATTGGCACGATATCTGCAGTCTCGTTTACCGTCTTTGTGCTGGGCGGGGCATGGTGGGTTGGAATAATCCTTGCAGCGGCACTTATCCTTGCTGCAGTATTTGGGGACCTGGCCGAGTCCTTGATTAAGCGTGACTTGGGAATCAAGGACATGTCCACCTGGCTTCCAGGACACGGGGGAATGATGGATCGACTAGATTCAATGCTTCCTTCCTCTCTCATGACTTACTTGGTGATGGTGGTGTTCTTTGGCTGAGTCAGCGAAGTTTGCGGTTGTCTCCGGTAGGGGTTATAGCCCTAAGCAAGTCGACGCACTCTTAGATCTTGCTAAGCAACAATACGAAAACCCAAATTTGGTTCTAGTAAGAGCATCGGATCTTCGTGGTTTGAGACTTGATTTAGTGCGCGGAGGTTACGCAACAAACCAGGTTGACGCCGCCTTGGATAATCTAGAAGATCATTTCATAGCGGCTGAAGTGGCGGTGTTTCGAGAGCGCTTTGGGGATCAAGAGCTAGCCAAGCGCCACTCAGAGCTTAGAGAGGCTCTGATTCCAAGGCTCAAACGGGAAAAGACCAAGCGCTTCGCCAAAGTGTCGATTCTTGCAAGAGGATATGACAAGAAAAAGGTGGATGATCTTTGTGATCAACTTCTTGCCCACTTCGACGGCGGTAGCAAGCTAAGAGTTTCCGATCTAAGAAGAGCTCAATTTCACTCCAAGCGCCTTGGATACTCCATGCCGCAAGTAGATAGCTTTCTAGACCGTGCCATTGAGGCAATTCAGCTTGAAATCACTGAGTAGCGCCAATCTACTTGTCGGTGTCTTAGGCACCGTCTTTATCCTCTCGAGTTTCTTTGGTTGCTCAGATACCTCTGAACCAGAGCGAAGTGTCCCTTCATCTTCGGTAACGGAAACCCCTGAACCATCAGTTACTGAATCTGTGGCGCTTGAGCCAACCCCATCTGGTTCAACTAGCCCCGAACCAACTTCCAGCGCCACATCACCAGCCTTGACTGCACTCGCGACCATTCCAATCAAGGGACGGGCGCCAAAAACTGGTTACGATCGAGACCTATTTGCCAGCGACTGGGACTACAGTTTTGGCTGCGACATGAGAAACAAGATCCTGAGACGAGATTTTGTAGAATTTCAGTTTCGATCCGACTCGTCATGCGTTATAGCAACTGGGGTTTTGCTAGATCCATACACCGGGCAAACCATCAACTTTGTTCGCGGTGTTGGAACCTCGAATGAGGTCCAGATTGACCACGTTGTCGCGGTGAGTGACGCATGGCAAAAAGGCGCTCAGCAGCTTTCAAGTGCTCAGCGCTATGCCTTTTATAACGATCCACTGAATCTTTTGGCAGTTTCTGGTTCTGCTAACGCTCAAAAAAGTGATTCGGACGCCGCCAGCTGGTTGCCTTCTAATAAGGCTTATCGCTGCGCATATGTAGCCCGGCAAGTAGCGGTGAAAATCAGCTACAACCTTTGGGTTACTCAAGCCGAATACGACGCCATTAATCGAGTGCTGCGGGATTGCCCAGATCAGGCGCTACCCACTGGCTAAGCGGGTTCAAAGAGCGCTCTAGCCCCAATTCAACACTAAAGATAGACTTGAAGGTCGTTGGTGTAATTGATCGCTGGAAGGATCGTTATGGGAAAGTACGAAGCTGTGCGCGTTCCCCTTGCCAAGCGACTCATTCTTTCTTTTGACGAACGGCTTGCTCAAAAGGGACTTACCCGTCCGAACCTCCCCAGGCTAACTAGAGCAAGATCGTTTCCAGTTCTTGGATTCTTCTTTGTTCTTTCATTCACTATGGTTTACACCTTTGATCCTTACGCCGGCAACTTAGCTAGCGCGTCAACAATGCAGGTTTTTGACCCTAACAAGCAAACATCGGAAGCATTTGGATTTGATGACGAATACTCTGTCACATTCGAGCGCGGTGGCTTCACGCTGGTCTCCGGTAAAGAGGCGACGAGTTATTTTGTTCTGGCCGCGCCAACTCCTGAACCTGGAACCGCGAAAGCCTATGCCTATAACTACATCAAGTCTTACGGCTGGGGCTTAGACCAGTACTCTTGCCTCGTAAATTTATGGACCAGAGAATCTCAGTGGAGAACATTGGCAAAGAATCCAGAAAGTGGCGCTTACGGAATTCCGCAGTCCTGGCCGGCTTCGAAGATGGCAACCGAGGGCGCTGACTGGATGACCAACCACGAGACCCAAATTCGTTGGGGAGTGAAGTACATTGCCTCAAGGTACAACGGCCCTTGTGGAGCTTGGGCGCACTCGGAAGCTCATAACTGGTACTAATGAAAAGTCGACGTAACCGTGAGTCTAAGTGGGGAGCAGAGTTTCAGCCACTGGATCTGGATAGGGTTCGAATCGGAGTCAAGCGCACTGAAATCAAGCGCGGCGTTGAATACAGTGTACAAACAACATCTGGCCAAAACGCCGAACTAGACAAGAGCTGGGTTTGCCCACACTGTAACCTTGCAATTTCAAAGGGTCAAAACCACACAGTTGCTTGGGACTCAATCAGAGGCGTGGAGACCAGAAGACACTTTCACAATTCCTGCTGGAAGGCATTTCAGGGATCACTTCTTTGATTGAAATTACCTCATCTACTGAGCTTCCCTCCAAGCGCGAGGCAATCACTCTACGTACCTCCGACAACCTAACTCTGTTTGGTGAGTTGGCGCTACCTGTTGACGGCGCGCCTTCAGCAGTTTTGTTGACACTTCACCCACTTCCAACTCACGGTGGTTTTATGGACTCACACATTCTTCGAAAAGCCGCAAACAGACTTCCGGCGTTAGCGAACCTGGCTGTTTTGAGATTCAATACGCGAGGCACGAAAAGCCCGCATGGCACCAGCGAGGGCGTCTTTGGTGAGGGAATAACTGAGCAGCTAGACCTGGAAGCAGCACTGAATTTTCTGGCATCGAGGAACTTGGGTCCGGTCTGGCTCGTAGGCTGGTCCTTTGGAACCGAGCTGGCAATCAAGTACGGTTTCGATAAAGACATAGCTGGGGCCATTTTGCTCTCCCCGCCACTTCACCGAGCCAAAGACTCCGACCTGGTCAAATGGATTGGCTCGAAAAGAAAACTCGTTGCGATTGTGCCAGAACATGATGAGTATCTAGCTCCGAAAGAAGCAATCGTGAGATTTTCTGTAGTTCCTGAAGCGGAAGTAATTGCAGTTGATGGAGCAAAGCATCTGTGGGTTGGGGAGCTGGCGACAAGGACTGTGTTAAACGAAATTGTCAAAATAGTGGCTCCCGGAAGCTACCCGCTACCAGAGCAGTTCTAGAGAGAGTTTTGACGAGGGATGAATATCTCTCGGACAATGAATATCACCGAAGCAGCAAAAGGAATAGCTACCAGGGCCCCCAGGATTCCAAGTAGTGCTCCACCTGACAAGGCCGCGATAACTACTATCGGCGCCGGAACTGAGACAGCAACTTTCATGACCCTTGGGCTAACTACATAGGCTTCGATTTGTAGGTATATCAAGAAATAGATTCCCAGAACAATAGCTGAAGTTGGATCTACGGCAGCCGCCACCATAACCACTAGCGCAGCTCCAGATACTGATCCAACTAGTGGAATGATTGCCAGCAAGAAAACGATGAAAGCCAGAACCAGTGCAAAAGGAAGGCCAACAATACTCATCGCTATAAAAGCCAGGGTCGCATTCAGTGCTGCGACCGAAACTTGGCCGATGACATATCTACCAACAGAAATTGAAACCTGCTGGGAGATCTTGGTGTACCGCTCACGCTTACTAGCTGGAACCAATTTAGTAAGCGATGCCTTCAGGCTTTCTAAAGAAGCTAGGAAGAAAACCGTAAGCACCAAGATAATCAGGAATCCAAAAGCCCCATTGAACAAGCTGATTCCCACTTGGACAACGCCACCTACCAGGCTTGGCCAGTTAGCTGAGTCAGTAAGGAAACCCCCGGCATCAGCAAGAGCCGAACCCACAGCACCATCTAGCTGGTCATCAAGACTTACAACAAGGGGAAACTTGGTGATGTCTCGAAGAATGTCGGGAGCACTATCTAGGAATTTGGTGCTTTCGGAAATAAGCGTTGGTGCCAGCGACCAGATCAAAACAGCTAAAAAGCCAACTAATCCAACTATCACCGTTAGAACCGCTAAGGGCCTGGGAAACTTGAATTTTTCCAATTTTGAGACCAGCGGGTCAAGTCCAAGAGCTAGAAAGACCGCAGCAAATACGTAGGTAATTACATTGGCCAAGGTTGTTATAGCCCCACCAATTACTAAAGCGGTCAATACTCCAAGTGCACCAAATAGCCCGAGCTGAAAAGCACTGGCTATTTTCATGTTTTGGATTGTCATCTGTTGTCTACTTCAACGAATTCTTGGATGCTGCAATAACCTTCTCAAGCTGCTCGAGGTAAGAACCGACGGTTCTTCTCTCAACCTCAAGCTGCTGAAGCTTGGCGGTTGATTCATCAAGCTCCTTGGCAACTTTTGCCTTAGCTTCGGCAATTAGATTCCTAGCCTCGGCTTCTGCACTTGCGATGAGGGTCTCGGCCTTTAGTCTTGCTTCATCAGTTGTTTTCTTGTTTATTGAACGAGCCGCTGATTCAAGAGTTTCGGCCTCGAGCTGAGCCGCATTGGTTCTAGCGATTGCATTTTGCAACTGCAGCTTGGCATCATCAAGATACTTCTGAGTCTGGTGAACTGCCTCTTGGTGCTTGGCAAGATAATCCTTCTCAGCTTCTGCTCGTCGACCGGTGAGCTCTAGCTCAAGGTCGATTCGCGCCTGTTCGCTTATTAGCAGAGCTGCCTTTTCGGCATCAATTTCCCGAACGGATTGCTTTTGCAACAGCAAACGTTTTTCTGCAATGTCTTTTTCGACTTCCGCTTTTAGTA
>JBIIQS010000140.1:0-4200 GCA_044341965.1 Rhodoluna sp. | reverse complement strand
ATGACTACCGAAACACTCGTGCTAGCCAAGAAATCTCCTAGGTTTAGTAGTCGTTTGCCTCACTAAATAATAGCTCATGCGTTACTGGGACTAGGTAGCTCACTTTCCACCACATGCATAAGAAACTTGGAATTTGTGATTCTTGTAAGCTCGTAAGTGATCGGAGGCACGAATTAAGTGAACGACCAGACCGCTAATCTTGCGTGGCTCAGAGTTGGAAGAAAAACATTTGGAAGCCTGGATCTCGGGCTTCATTTGAAGACAACTGTTTTCCTTGGACTTTACAAAGGTGAGCAGTACGTCAAGGAGCGTATTCAAGACCTGGAAGCGCAAACCTCCCAGGATTTTTATCTTGTCATTGTTGACAACTGCTCTCCTGGATTTGATTTAGTCATCCTTAGTAACCTTCTTGAATCCTCCAAAAAGTTTGCTAACCGATACAAGCTTGTTCAAAACCCGATCAATTTGGGTGGTCTCGGTTCGTTTCAGTTAAATCTGGATTTGGTCCCCACAGCCTGGATTACGTTTTTTCACCAAGATGACAAATATCTACCTAACCACGTTGAAAGTCACCTACAAGCAATAAAAAGCGGAAACGAATCACTTAGCTCAGTGTCTACAGACCTAGGTTCACTAAATTCAGAAGGCAAGAAAGTTCCAGTCCCACCAAGGGCAAACTGGTTTATCGACAACAGCAGTGAACAAGCCACTTTTCTTGCCAATGTAGCTGAACAAGTTGTTCCATTTGCGTCACTGTCAATGCGGAAAGCAATTTTTGAAGCAGACCAAGTAGCGATGCACACCGTTGCCTTCTCTGACTCAGAACAAACACTAAAGAGCCTTATGCGAGGCGAGCATGAGTTTATAAAGAAGCAGACTGTCCTATACAGAGAAAACCCAATTAGTGAGTCCCACACCCAGGGAGCAAAAGTGAGAACCTTCTCGGCTACCATTGGTCTACTCAAGGTCTTTGCGTCTGATATGTTCATTGATTACGCTTGCAAGATTTCATATAATGATCGCGGTCCATTCGTCGCAAAACTAGAAGACGCCATTCGACGCCGAATTCAAGACTCAGCTTTTGCCGATTTGGTTTGGACCACGGCCTTAGAGCAACTAAATGTTGCCTGGCAGTATGAAGAACCAAACAGCACATCAGCTACACGTGATGTTTTCAATTTTTTGGGTGAGTCATACACGCCAGATATTCTCAACGCCATCCTCTCCCAATTAGAAACCGCAAGTCACTATCAGAAGAAAACTACCAATGCCAAATCGCCGAACTCTATGGAAACAGCTGAAAACTTAAGTGATTCGGAGCAAACAATACAAAAAAGAAAAAGGACAATTTTGTCTTTGTTGTATCAGGTCGTTGGCCGGTTGCCCTACTTTATGAGACGAAGAATTTTCAAGCTTTACAACTCGCTAACCTCAAGGTCACAATCAAAACCCAAAGGGACCTTTTAAATAGTGGGAAACGCGTTCAAAACGATAATGCCCCTAGGCCCCAATAGCGGCACAACAACCAAGCCAGATGAAGAAACCTTTGCGGGATTTGTGCAGTCTCTTGGTCGAAACACACCAGAAGGCAGCGATCCAGGTGTCTACGTCTTTCTAGATTTTGACAACGACCCATCCGACAAATTACCGAAGAACGAAGTAAGAGCGCCTGCTGTATTAGTTCGGCAAGAACCAAGCGTTGTCAGGCCGCAAAACTACAGAACTGATTACCTCAAACACATGAGTATGGTGATTGATGTTGGCCGATCACCCTTTGCGTCAAAGTCCAGAATTAACTGGCCTCAACGTTGGACCTTAGAACACCTAATCTCACCTAAGATCGCCAGCAGTGAAAGAATCGATCGTTTCGCAATAATCAACGCCAACAAAATGAGCTTTGCTAAAGGAGAGCTTTACACCCTCCGAAGAATCGCCTCCCAGAAATCCTCAGACATAGATGTCTGGGGTTTTGATTGGGACATGCCTTGGTTTAGAAGAGCTACTAAGGCGTTCGAGGAATTATTGATTCCCCTAAAACATGGTTTTGGAATCAATCCAGCAGCAATAAATGGCTGGTTTAGATCCCCACTTTCCTTCAAGGGAACTAGCGAAAACAAGCTTGCCACCCTAGCTTCTTATAAGTACGCGCTGGTTATTGAAAACAGCATCGAGTACATGTCAGAAAAACTCTTTGACTCTTTGTTTGCCGGCACTTTCCCAATATACGTGGGCCCAAACCCAGTTGATTTTGGAATACCTGAATTTGTTGCCATTCACGCAAAGCCCGATATCAATTCGATAATGAAGGCGATTGAGCAAGCTAGGACAATTGACTTGGAATCTTGGAGATCTTCGGTACTTTCCTGGCTAAAGTCTGAAGGTGTTGAACAGGCCTGGTCTGGGCCATTTGTGACTCAGCAAATTATTGACAGAATCGATGAGTCTCTGCGTCATCTTTAAGTGAGGACAAAGAGGGGCTGTGCAATTTTCTACATATCTATAGACCCTCAGGGGGGTCTTTAGACTTTCACCCATATTTGTTTTCCACACCCAGTACCCAACAGATGACTGACTAGTGGCTCGTTTAGCCTTCATTTACCCACAGCTGTCTCCACAGGTAAAGGCCAGTTATTAGAGTGTTTCCCCAGGTTTATCCACAGCTCTATACACACCGTGGCTTTATCGATAGTTGTCAGTGGTGGATGCTAGACAAGTCAGTAAGCGCAAGCTTTTTACCCGAAAAACTCATTTCCATTTAGGAGCACTAAATGTCATTGGCGCCAGTACTTCCGGTTGAACCCGGGCGCTCAACTGACCGAGTTTTACCTCACGATCTTCTTGCAGAACAAAGCACTTTGGGTGCCATGCTTCTTTCCCAAGAAGCAGTTGCGGAAGTTTTTGAACATATCAGAGGAAACGATTTCTACGCACCAAAACACCAGATTGTTTTTGATGCATTGCTAACTCTTTACGGAATGGGTGAACCAACAGACGTCATTACCGTTACTGATCAATTAGTAAAAACCGGAACCCTGGTACGGGCAGGTGGCGCTGATTACCTTCACACACTTACTAGTACTGTTCCAACTGCAGCAAACGCAGCTTTCTACGCAAAAATTGTTCAGGAAAAAGCAACACTACGAAGACTGGTTGAAGTTGGAACAAGAATTGCACAGCTTGGCTACGCCAACGAGGGTGAAGTCGAGTCACTTGTAAACCAAGCGCAGGAAGATGTTTATGCCGTTACTCGCACTGGCTCCAGCGAAGACTATGTTGCACTAAATGACTCCATAGAAGCGGCCATTGCCGAAATTGAAGCAGCATCTGCCAAAGATGGAGATTTGGTTGGTGTTCCAACTGGTTTTACAGAACTTGACGCACTAACAAATGGTTTGCACCCAGGTCAACTAATTATTGTTGCCGCTCGACCTGCGATGGGTAAGTCAACATTTGCGCTTGACCTAGCTCGCAACGCGGCTATCAAGTCAGACAAGCCAACGCTTTTCTTCTCGCTTGAAATGGGCCGAGCAGAAATTGCCATGAGAATGCTTTCTGCGGAATCGATGATTCCGCTGCAGTCAATGCGTAAAGGAAACATCGCAGACAGCGACTGGACCAAGTTGGCACAGGTCCGCGGAAACATCAACGACGCGCCTCTTTACATTGACGATTCACCGAACATGACCCTTGCCGAAATTCGCGCGAAGTGCCGAAGACTTGCAGGGCGAGTTGGTTTGAAGATGGTGATCATCGACTACTTGCAGCTACTTACCTCTGGAAAGAAAGTTGAGTCTAGACAGCAGGAGGTTAGTGAATTCTCTCGTGCTCTCAAGCTGCTCTCGAAAGAACTAGGTATCCCAGTTGTCGCGTTGTCACAGTTGAACCGTCAAGCTGAGCAGACAAAGGATAAGAAGCCAGAACTTTCTCACCTGCGTGAATCTGGTTCGCTGGAACAAGACGCTGACGTTGTTGTTTTGCTCCACCGTGAAGCAGCAGGTGACACCGATCACCCAAGAGCGGGAGAAGCAGACCTTATTTTGGCCAAGCAGCGCTCGGGTCCTACCGGAACAGTAGTTGTTGCCTTCCAGGGTAACTACTCGCGCTTTGTGAACATGAAGAACTAGCAAGAATCTCATCTTGCAGAAAGTTCTTGGCATAAGGGCAATAATCTTTGTTGCTGTTGGACTTTTTATTACTTTC
>JBIIQS010000019.1:0-7361 GCA_044341965.1 Rhodoluna sp. | reverse complement strand
AATATTTTGCAGCAATCAAATCTTGCGCCAAGGAAACTAAAGACTGTTTTTTTTGGTGGCGGAACTCCATCGCTTCTTCCCGCGGCTGATCTAATTGCCATTCTGGAATCTCTAGAGTCCGAATTTGGTTTTCAGGGCGATGCTGAGATCACCTTTGAGGCCAATCCTGACTCGGTAACTCTGGAAAGCCTGTCTGCTTTGAGAGCTGCTGGGTTCAACAGAATATCGATTGGAATGCAGTCGGCTGTTCCAGATGTTTTGAAGACATTGGAGCGAACTCATAATCCAGAAAACGTCGCTATCGCTCTTGAAATGGCCAAATCTCTTGGCTTTAGAACTTCGTTGGATCTAATTTTTGGAGCCCCAGGCGAGACATTGCAGCAGTGGGGGCAAACCATTCGTCAGGTAATTGAGTTAGACCCTGGGCACCTCTCGGCCTATTCGTTGATCGTTGAACCTGGAACAAAGCTTGCTAGGCAGATTAGTTCGGGGGAGCTAGCGCAAGTAGATGAGGACTTGCAGGCAGACAAGTACGAGCTTGCGGACACGCTACTTTCCGAAGCCGGTTACAACTGGTACGAGATAAGTAACTGGTCTAAAACGCCGGAGCTAAAGTCCAACCACAACTTGGCTTACTGGAGCGGGCAAGACTGGTGGGGCTATGGGCCAGGAGCTCACTCGCATTTAGGTTCGGTGCGTTGGTGGAATCACAAGCATCCGCTTAGCTATGCGAACCTGCTTGAGAAAAACGTTTCACCGGCCGCCGGCAGAGAGCAGCTCGATAGTGATACTTCGGCGCTGGAGCGCATTTTGCTGGAGTCCAGAACTTCAGAAGGAATGTCAATTGACCAGATCAAGAGACTTCAGACAGGAAGCGAACTGGCAATCTCCCAACTGATTGCCGATGGCTTGATTGATGGCCCGCAAGCAATTGCGGGGAAGCTACTTTTGACCCTCAAGGGACGCTTGCTTGCCGACGCAGTTGTTCGAGCACTATCCAGCTGACACTTATTTACCTGGAGCGGGTAATATTGGCACTCATAAGCTATGAGTGCTAACTAGGTAGGTGATTGAGCTTGATTCCAGAAAGACCCCTCGAGGTTCTAAAAGCTATCGTGCAAGATTACATCCAGAGCAATGAGCCAGTCGGCTCTAAGTCTTTAGTTGAACGCCACTCCTTCGGAGTTTCAGCGGCAACCATTCGAAATGACATGGCGATTCTGGAAGAAGAAGAGCTTATTGCCGCTCCTCACACCTCCAGCGGTCGAGTGCCAACTGACAAGGGGTATCGACTTTTTGTTGATCGCCTAAATGAGGTCAAGCCAATAAGCAAGGCTGAGCGCGCTGCTATTGAGAGCTTCATGTCGAAAAGTTCCGACCTCGATGAGACCCTTGGCCAAACCGCAAGATTGCTTTCGCAGCTAACCAATGAAATCGCTCTGGTGCAGTATCCAAGCCTTGGCAAAGCCTCCGTTAGACACATTGAGCTAATCGCCATCGATGAAAAGCGACTTCTTTTGATGCTGATTACCGACTCTGGTCGGATTCAGCAGCACGTGATGGAGGTGGCCTCAGGCTACGAAGCATCAGCAGTCGAGAAACTGCGCAACTTCCTAAACGAAAAAGTCGCCGGTAAGCCCCTATCTTCGGTGAACAAGACCCTTCGTGCATCCAAAGATGAGATCAGTGCTCCACTGCAAGCACTTGCTGGCACTGTTATCCCAGAGGTTGCGTTACTAGTTGACGCCAACAGCCAAGAAAAGATTTTGCTCGCGGGAACTTCCAACCTCGCGAAGCGCCAAGGAGAGTTTCCAGGAAGCATCTCACCGGTACTAGAAGCTATTGAAGAGCAGGTAGTTTTGCTCAAGCTAATCTCTGAGATGCAGGCCGATCAACACGGGGTCTCACTAAGAATCGGTAGAGAAAACACCGTTGATGCACTTTCAAATACCTCAGTCTTAGTTTCTGGATACGAAAACCAAGGAAGCGAAGTAGCGAAGGTAGGAGTGATTGGTCCAACCAGAATGGATTACTCATCAAACATCGGTGCTGTTCGAGCGGTAGCCAGGTATCTCACGCAATCTCTTGGAGGACTTTAACTCTTGACAGATCATTACGAGACTCTTGGCGTTTCCAGGGGCGCTTCATCAGAAGAAATTAAGAAGGCATATCGAAAGTTAGCTCGTGAGCTACACCCAGACGTGAATGACTCAGACGCTGCTCAAGAGCGCTTCAAATTGGTAACACATGCCTACGAAGTGTTAGGTGATGAACAAGCCAGACGTCGATACGATTCCGGGGGTGACTCTCAGAGCTTTGGCTTTGGTGATATTTTTGAGACCTTCTTTGGTGGTGGCCAGCGCGGACCACGCTCTAGAGCCGAACGAGGTCAAGATGCCCTGCTTCGAGTTGAGCTAAGTTTCGAAGAAGCAATATTTGGAGTTGAGAAGTCAATTCCCGTTGACACGGCTGTTTTATGCGATACCTGCAATGGAAGTTGTGCGAAGCCTGGCACCAGTCCAAGAGTTTGCGACATCTGCCACGGAAGTGGTCAGGTGCAAACCCAAGTTCGATCTCTGCTTGGTGCCATGGTTACAACTAGCCCATGCGGTTCTTGTCGCGGCTATGGTCACGTAATCCCGGAGCCTTGTTTAGATTGCCGTGGCCAAGGAAGAGTGCGTGCAAGAAGAGACATCGAACTACAAATTCCAGCCGGTGTTGAAGACGGCATTAGGTTGCAGCTATCTGGCTCTGGTGAAGTTGGATTTGGTGGTGGCCCAAGCGGAGATCTCTACGTTGATGTTTCTATCGCCCCACATCAGCTTTTTGGTAGATCCGGTGACGAGCTTACTTGCGAGCTAGAGCTACCGCTTCATGAGGCAGCTCTTGGAACGCTGGTGAAGATAAAGACTTTTGATGGGGAACTTGAATTACAAATTCCAGCCGGCACACAAACCGGCGACACCGTCACCGTTAAAGGAAAAGGCTTTGGCAGGCTTCGCCAATCTGGCAGAGGTGACTTGGTTGTAACCCTTTCGGTCAAGATTCCAACCAAGTTGGACTCAAAGCAAAAAGAGCTATTTAGAACACTTGCCGGATTGAGGAAATCCGACACCGCTGGTCTCGTTCCAAGAAAGTCAGGCGCGTTCCAAGGAAGACGCCGTGGTTGAACCACTTTTTATTTCACCTATTGCCTCTGACACCCAAACCGGTTCCAAAATCAGAATTGCTGGCGCCGAAGCCAAGCACGCCACATCGGTTCGCAGACTCCAAATTGGCGAAGCAATAGCCGTATCTGATGGTCAGGGCCAAAGGGTTCGCGGCAAGGTAAGTCAACTCTCTAAGGATTTTCTAGAACTTAATGTTGAGTCAATTGAAAAAATCGAAAGGCCAAAGCCGAAACTAGTTTTGGTGCAGGCTTTAGCCAAGGGAGATCGCGATGAAATGGCGGTGCAGGCCTGCACCGAGCTTGGCATTCAAACTGTGATTCCCTGGCAAAGCGAAAGATCAGTTTCGATTTGGAAACCTGAAAAACAAGACAAGCACCGACTTCGTTGGCAAACCATCGCAACCGAAGCTGCCAAGCAATCGCTTAGACCCTTTATCCCTGAGGTTGAGAAGGTTCTGGGAACCAGTGAGCTAGTAGATCGCCTGAAGAGTTTCGATCTGACGCTTGTTTTGGACCCAACATCAACCACCTCGTTGACAGGTGTGCCAATCGTGGGACAGCAGTCGATAGCCATCGTTGTCGGCCCAGAGGGTGGAATTAGCCCGCAAGAACTTGAACAGTTTCGCTCCGCTGAACTGAGCCTGGTTGGTCTTGGAAGCGGCATTTTGAGAACATCCACAGCTGGTGTGGCGGTAGTTTCCTACCTTCAGGCAACCCTTGGAAATTGGAGCTAGGGCTAGCTAAAACTAGACTGAAATACATGACGGGAGCTAACTGCATCTTTTGCAAAATTGTCTCAGGCGATATTGCCTCGGACAAAATTGCAGAAACTGCGAACACCTTGGCATTTAGGGACATTGCTCCGCTATCAAAGGTCCACCTTTTAGTGATTCCCAAAAAGCATTACAAGAATGTTGTTGAGCTTTCGGAAGCATCTCCTGCGGTAATGGGTGAGCTAATGTCGCAGGCAACCTCACTGGCTCAAGAACACACCAATGGCTCTTTCAAACTACAGTTCAATACCGGCAGCGAAGCTGGACAGACCATTTTTCACGCCCACGCTCACGTTTTATCAGACAACTCAAAGGACGGCTCTTGACATCATCCGAATCTAAAGATTCAAAAACTGTCGTAATTGAAATTTCCGGTGTTGACCCCATATTCGTATTTGGGCCTGAAGACAAACTACTTAGAACCATCGAGGAAAGCTTCCCAGATGTTCGCTTTACAGCCCGCGGCAACGAGATTGAGATTTCTGGACCTAGTTCATCTGTTGCTCTAGCCGAGCAGCGCTTGAGGCAGATTATCTCTGCCGTTTCTTCAGGTAGGGAAGTTACCCCAGCCGATCTGAGAAGAACCGAGCCTGATCTTCTCTCACAAAGCATTCTTAGTTCCAGAGGTAAGTCGATCAGACCAAAAACCGCTGGTCAAAAAGAGTATGTCGAGTCAATCGATAAAAACACCATTGTTTTTGGGATTGGTCCTGCTGGAACGGGAAAGACCTACCTAGCTATGGCAAAGGCCGTGCAGGCTCTGCAGCGCAAAGAAGTTTCCAGAATCATCTTGACCAGGCCAGCAGTTGAAGCCGGAGAGCGCCTTGGCTTTCTACCTGGAACTCTGAGCGAGAAAATCGATCCTTACCTAAGACCATTATTTGATGCCCTGCACGAGATGCTAGATCCTGATGCAGTGCCAAGGATGATTGCCACCGGAACCATTGAAGTCGCGCCGCTTGCCTACATGCGAGGCCGAACACTGAATGACTCCTTTATTATCTTGGACGAAGCGCAAAACACCACGGCAGAGCAAATGAAGATGTTTTTGACTCGCCTAGGATTCAATTCCAAGATGGTTGTCACTGGAGACATCACTCAGGTTGATTTACAAGGGGGATTATCAGGCCTAAGGGTTGCCTCGAGGGTTCTTGCAAACGTCGATGATGTTTACTTCTCTCAGATGAGCTCCGCGGACGTCATTAGACACCCTCTGGTTGGAAAGATCGTTGATGCATATGATCGAGCTGATGCCGCCAATTCCAAAAAGGCTAACTAGTTGAGTATTGAAATAAGTAACGAAACCGAATTTGCTGTTGATGAAGTTCGGGTTCTTAGACTTGCCGAGTTTGCCCTGGACCGAATGAAAATTGATCCAGCAGCGGAGCTTGCAATTATCTTTGTCGACGAACTTGCTATGGAGCAACTGCACTTGCAGTGGATGGATGAGCCAGGCCCTACCGACGTGCTTAGCTTTCCAATGGATGAGCTTCGCCCGGGAACTGAGTCAGAGCCAACACCTGCTGGCTTACTTGGAGACATTGTTATTTGCCCAACCGTTGCTCAAAAGCAAGCTGTAACAGCTGGCCATGAAACCATAAACGAGATTCTTCTTTTGACGACCCACGGGGTGCTGCACCTATTGGGCTTTGATCACGCGGAACCAGAAGAAGAACTTGAGATGTTTGGCATTCAGAAGTCAATATTGAAGGCTTACTACGAAAGCGAGAGCAGTCAACTTGTCGGAGACTAACAGGTTCGCCTTTATCGGCAAAGTATTTGCAAAAAAGCAGGTGGACTCCACCGAGGCTGAGGAGTATGAGCAGGACCTAATTGAATCAGTCGAGGATTTTTCTGAAACAATTACCCGCGAGGTAATGATTCCAAGAATTGACATCGCAACAATCACTGCCGAATCCAATCTAGATAGTGCGATGACAATGTTTTTATACAGCGGCTATTCTCGCCTACCGGTTACGGGCAAGAACACAGATGACATCGTGGGGATCTTGTACCTGAAGGACGTAGCGAAGATTCTTCATGAAACCCCCAAGCTCATGTTTGAAAGAAACTCTGAGGACCTTGCCAGGTCGGCAATATTTGTGCCGGAGTCCAAGCCACTCAAGGATCTTTTACAGGACATGCAAAAAAGCTCCACCCACATAGCCATAGTGATCGATGAGTACGGCGGAGTAGCGGGACTTGTGACCATGGAAGACGTTATTGAAGAGCTAGTTGGTGACATCGCGGATGAGTACGACAAAGAGGTCCCTGATGTAGAAAAGCTAGCAGTGGACCTTTACCGGGTGAATGCTCGCTTTTCTCTATTCGAGCTAGGCGAACTGCTAGATATCGAACTGGAAGACGATGACGTTGATTCCGTCGGTGGTTGGCTCACCAAGAGCTTAGGAGCCCTTCCAAAACTTGGTGATCAGATTGTGATCAACAAGCTCGAACTTACTGCCGATAGAGTTGAGGGCCGGGCAAAGAGACTTGTAACCGTATTAGTTCGAGTGCTTACTGAAAAGGAACCTGAGGAACTTTCAACTGATGAGTAGTGAATTTCGCGCTGGGTTTGTGACCTTCGTTGGTCGACCCAATGTCGGTAAATCAACGCTCACAAACGCCCTGGTCGGTGAAAAGATAGCCATCACGAGTGACAAACCGCAAACCACAAGAAAAGCCATTCGGGGCATTGCCCATCTCGATTCCGGTCAACTAATCATTGTTGACACCCCTGGTCTTCATCGCCCAAGGACCTTACTTGGTGAAAGACTCAACGACCTAGTTGCCTCAACTCTTGGTGAGGTGGATGTAATAGGAATGTGTTTCCCAGCTGGCGACAAAATCGGCCCAGGGGATAAGTTCATCAACGAACAGCTAAGTAGCTTTCCAAAAGCCAAGTGCGTTGCGATTGTCACTAAGAGCGAAACAGTTTCCAGAGAAGAACTAGCGAATCAACTTCTCGAGGTATCGAAACTCCGTGATTGGAGCGAAATCATCCCAGTATCTGCCCTAGCTGGTTCCCAGCTAGATGAGTTAGCTCAATTACTTGTTGGCATGATGCCACCATCTGAAGAGCTTTACCCTAAAGAGACAATCACTGACGAATCGATTGAGTCGCGAATCTGTGAACTGATTCGAGAAGCATCCCTGGAAGGGGTTCGTCACGAGCTTCCTCACTCACTAGCGGTAACCATGGACGAGATGAAAAAACGGGAGAACTCTGAGCTAACTGACATTCACGCCAACATATTTGTTGAGCGTGACAGTCAAAAAGGCATTGTTCTTGGTAAGGGCGGTTCGCGCCTAAAGGACGTGGGAACCAGAGCCCGCAAGGAGATAGAAGCTCTTATCGGAGGGCCAGTGTTTCTGAGCCTTAGGGTGAAGATTGCTCACGAGTGGCAGCGAGATCCAAA
>JBIIQS010000018.1:0-7593 GCA_044341965.1 Rhodoluna sp. | reverse complement strand
AGTAAAAATGTGCCAAGAAGGATTAGGGCCGTAAAAGCCGCTGCAATTAGCTGCGTTGCCGACAGCTTGGGTAATTTTGGCATTTCAGGCTCTAACTATACTCCTGGCCAAGAATTCGTCTAGGGCTGGATCGGAGCCCACAAGTACCGTAACTGGCATAAACCCAGATAGATTCAGTCATTTCAGCACACCTATTCTTTGAAGTCTTGCAATTGCTCCATCTTCAATAGGTGACTCTGGGCCAATAGCTAAACGCATAGACCGAAGTGACCATTTGGTCGCTGGTCGAATAAACCAAGCAGGTTTAGCTTTCAGCCCAAGCAATTTTCTAAATTCTGGCCTGAGTGACAAAACAGCAGCTTCGAATAGCAAACCATAAACAATTTTTGCTACTCCTGGAAGTGGTGGGTTTTTTATGAACTCAATTACTTTTTCAGTATCTGGGGTTGAAACTAGCAAGCCAGAGTTGTAGAACTTGTCAATTTCATTTTCGAGTTCTTGCTCGCTCATCGGACATGTAGTAAGCCCAAGTGGTGCCACCGAGACACTCCACTGTGCAACGTAGTTGTCTGCTCCGCTAGCTGCCGACCCTTTCGGAATCTGTTTCCAGGAATACATCTGGTGTGAAACTAAGAAGGATTCCATGAAGGCAATGTGCACCCAAAGCAATAAGTCTTTATCTGCTGCCTTGTAGGCAACAGTCTCACCGGTTCCCTTGGTGTATTCACCAACAACACGAGTGTGAAGTCTATTGACCCGGTTGGCTTCGTTTTGAACTGCTGTTTTTGACCCAAAGGTTGTAACCGTGAGCCAGCGAATCGTTCCAGCCAATCTTCCTAGCGGATCCGATTCGTATCTTGAGTGATTCTTCACTCCGGTCAAAGATCCGGGATGTAGCGCCTGCATAAGCAGAGCTCTGATTCCACCCACAAGGGTTCCAAAATCTGCATGAACAACCCATGGAGCATCAGAGGGTAGAAAGTAGCCCTCTTCTTCACCGGCTGCAACAACACCCAACCAGGGCGGAACTCCATCTGGGTCTCCAGAAAGCAGCTTACGAAATCGCTTGGAAAGAAACTCTTGGAGCGCGTTATTCTTCTTGGATTTCAAAGATCACCTAGTTGATTGTTATAAGCAAGTACTACAAGTCTACGATTCAATTTTTTTGTCATTTTCTAGCTGTGGAGCCACCTAGCGGAATTGAACCGCTGACCTGCTCTTTACGAGGGAGCTGCTCTACCAACTGAGCTAAGGTGGCCTACAAATCCAGCTCAACACTTTTCTGAGCCATTGACTACTTTATTAGAACAGATTCCTGTCCTAACCTGTAGCTAGAAGAAAACTCAAAGGAGCAAGGGTATGAAGGAACTAGATCTAGTAAAGCTTTGGAATCGACTCAGGAATCAAATCATCTTTTCGCAACTGGCTCCAACATTTTTGCTGATTGTCACAATCGGTTTGCTCAATGACGGGCTGGCTGAATCCGCGGCTGAAGTGAGATGGGCGACGCTTGGAATCTTGTTAGCTTCAGGTATCTTTGGTTTCCTCACCCAGTACTCGGCTGCAACAGAAGCGCGCGCGATATTGGGTGATTTGAAAAGACTAAAGTCGAAGTCTAAGGTTTCAATTCAATTGGTTAGATTCGATAGTTGGCTGAACGTCATTCGTTTCCTAACACCCAGCATTTTTGTCGTAATTTATGTATTGTTATGTATTGCTCTTCTGTTTTAGATTAAAAGAGTAGATGAAGCCCCGGCTACGGTCGGGGTTTTTTCTTGTCCGATTCAGTTTCCGCTAGCTGCAGTTTGGGTCACTGGCTGGAAGCTCGCCTGTTAGGAAGAACTTGTCCACTACTTCATCAATGCACTTAACGTCATTGCCGTAAATTGTGTGACCCTCGCCGTTATAGGTCATCAAAAATCCATCTTCGAGAATGTCATTGGCAAGAGATTGAGCCTGCGAATAAGGGGTTGCAGGATCGCCGGTAGTTCCAATCACCAAAATTTTTGGTGCGCCAGCTGCGCTGTAATCGGAGGGCTTATCTGCTTCTGGGAATGGCCAACTTCCACAGCGCAAACCACCAAACTGCCAGTACCGACCCAAGACCGGAGCTGCCTCAAGCAACTTGGCGTTTTGCGCCTCGATCGCAAACATGCTTTGGGTGGCGCTTTCATCGCGGCAGCTGATTGCATAATTTGCTGCAATCAAGTTTGTTCGATAGCGACCGTCTTCGCCTCTGTCGTTGTAAAAATCCGCTAAGCGAAGGAACTCATCACCCGAGCCTGTTAGTGCCTCATTAAATGCGGTGGCCAAAGATGGCCAGTATCGATCTGAATACAAAGTCATAATCAAGCCTGTTACGGCCGCCCAAATAGTTAGCTCTCGTCCGGACGATGTCGCTAAAGGCTTTTTCTCTATTGAAACCAGAAGTTTACGCACGGATTCAAGGTCAGCTGGAACGTTTCCGCTAAATGGACAATCTTCGAAGCTGTCACAGTTTTCTAAAAAGGTACTGAGAGCGGATTCAAAAGCCTCGAGTTGAAATAGCGTCTGCTCATCACCATCAACAGTTGGATCGATCGCGCCGTCTAGAACAAACCGGCCCACCCTATCAGGGAACAAAGTCGCGTAAGTGGTGCCCAGAAATGATCCATAGGAATAGCCCAGGAAGTTCAGCTTTGACTCCCCAACAACCGCCCTTAGAACATCCATGTCCCTCGCCGCCGAGACAGTGTCTACAAACTCCAGCAATGGTCCGGTGTTTTCAAGGCACTTGTCTGCAAATTCCGCAGTTGCAGCCCTGGCAACAGCTAGATCCTCCTCAGTTCCGATTTCAAAACCAGACACTCCATATAGAAACTCGTCGTATTCGGCATCATTTAGACATTTAACGGCAGAACTTCTTCCCACTCCCCGCGGATCGAACCCAAGAATGTTCCAGTTGGATCGAAGGTTATCGGTTCCCAAATAATCAGCAGAGTCCTTGACCCAGTCGTAACCCGATGCACCAGGACCCCCTGGGTTGAAAAGGATAAAGCCCTGTGACTCTGAATCAGCCAATCTAAAAACTGTGGCAATCGAAATTGCCTCACTATTTGGATCACTCCAATCCATCGGGACTTGGATGTCTGCGCAGTAGAGTCTCTCACCGCAGTCCTCAAAATCGGCTACCTGTTCGTAATATTCACTGAATCCTGCAGGTGCCCCACTAGCGTCCGGAACTATCGGTTCCGGTGCCGAAGGAGCGCAACCTGCGAGCACTAAAGCTGCAATGGCGACAGCGGCTACCAGCTTGGCGAGTTTTCTAAAGATCACTTTTTTCTCCTAAGTGCAACTGCGAGCGACTCCAAAACCATTAGATCTCGAACGTTTGAGCTAATTCGGACTCTCGCCTGAGCTAGCGCTTCGAGCTTAGTAATCACCTCCGACGCGGTTGAAGTTGCTGCTAGCTCTAAAATTTGGCTTCTTAGGTCGGCATTTACAAGCTCAGCTTGCGCGCCCAGCTCAACGATCAGGACATCTCTGTATAGCGACATCAGATCAACCAAGATGCGATCGATGCCATCTCGCAGGCTTCTAGTTGCTCGTCTTTTTTGACCTTCCTCAAGGGCTTTTATATCTGCCCTGAGAGCCGGAGGGACCGCACCGCCTTCAGGGATACCCAGGGTTGCCAGCAGAGCAGTTTTTTCTTCAGTATCCTTTTCGGCCGTAAGTGCATCTGCATCTTTTCTAGCAAGTTCCAGCCAGCGCTCAGCCGTGAACATGGCCTTTGGAATGGAATCGATTTGCATCGCGGCAACTAACGTTTCTTTTCTTCTAGCTCTAGCGTCAGTGCTGGTTGCTAGCCGAAGAGCCATGCCTATGTGACCTTGTGCTTCGGCAGCCACCTGTAAAGCAAGCGATGGATTAATTCCATCTCTGGAAACGAGTAAATCTGCCACGGTTTGGCTTGAAGGCTGCTTTAGCGCCACGCGCCTAACTCTCGAGCGAATGGTCGGAAGCATGTCGGCTTCGGATGGCGCGCACAGAATCCAGATTGTTCCAGCCGGTGGCTCCTCTAGGGTCTTTAGTAAGACATTCGAGGAACGCTCCGCCATACGGTCCGCATCTTCGATGATCATGATCTGGTACTTACTTATTGAGCCACCAAAGTATGAAGCTGCGACCAGGCCTCTAATTTCTTCGATTGAGATTATGACTTTCTCGGTGGCCAGCACCGTTACGTCGGGATGTGATCCCAAGCCAACCATTCGACAGCTCTTGCAATCGCCACAACCGCCCGACTCACAAAGTATCGCTGCAGCAAACGCTGCGGCGGCATTTGATCTTCCAGAGCCTGGAGGGCCAGTAATTAACCATGCGTGCTGTAATCCTTCATCTTTGTTTGCCACCGCTTGGCGAAGTTGAGATACCGCTTCTGGTTGACCAAGGAGTTCGGACCAGACAGGCTCAAACTCCAAGATTTTACTCAAAGCCCTTTGCTTTCTAACAAAGCATCCAAGCGGGGCTGAATCTGCTTCCAAATTGATTCTGGGTCTTGGTTAGCATCAACTACGTGAAATCTTTTTGGTTCGTTTTTTGCTAGCTCTAAGTAAGTTTTTCTAGCTGCTTCAAAGAAAGTGATCTTCTCCCGCTCTAGGCGATCTGGTTCGGCACCTGTTTTACCTCGGCGAATTGAAGCAGCTGCGGCATCTAGATCGAGCAAAACGGTTAGGTCTGGAAGTAAGTTATCAACTGCCCAAAGCGATAGGTTGCGAACTTCAGTTAGGTCCAATTCGCGTCCGGCACCCTGATAGGCAACGGAAGAATCTAAGAACCTGTCTGAAATAACAATCTGACCTTTGGCCAGAGCTGGTCTGATCACACTCGCAACATGATGGGCTCTATCGGCCGCATATAGAAGTGCCTCTGAGCGGACAGAAACCTCTCCCTTGCGATGCAATAAAAGATGTCTGATCTCAACTCCCAGATCGGATCCACCTGGTTCCAAGGTTCTCATAACTTGTAACCCTTTGGCCTCAAGGTAGCTTTGCATCAAATCAGCTTGAGTGGACTTGCCAACGCCATCGATACCCTCGAAGGATATAAACACTCCAGTGGTATCGGGCACGCTATTTCTTCTTTCTAGTTCCGGCCTTTACGGTCTTTTTCGGAGCAACGGCCTTTTTGCTGGCTCGGCCAGCTTTCGGAGCTGCCTGACCAGGCTCTAGACCTAGTTTCTCACGCCTGATGGCAAGTAATTCAAAAGCCTGATCGCTGGTTAGCTCATCGAGCTTTTCGTCCTTTGGAATGGTGGCATTTATGGCGCCATCTGTCACATAGTCACCGAACTGTCCGGTTTTTGCAACCACGTTTAGGCCGCTGGCTGGGTCTTCACCAAATTCTTTGAGCGGTGTTGCAGCTGTTCTGCGACCACCGTATTTTGGCTGCTTGTAAATCTCGAGGGCTTCTTCGAGTGTGAGGCTGAAGATTTGGTCCTCGCTAGTAAGCGAGCGAGAGTCGGTTCCCTTCTTGAGATATGGTCCGAACTTTCCGTTCTGGGCAGTAATGGGATTCTCGGTTTCTGGATCGATACCGATTGTTCTAGGTAATGAAAGAAGTGAAACTGCTTCTTCAAAGGTAAAAGTTTCTGGTGACATTGACTTGAACAAGGACGCCGTCTTTGGCTTTTCGGCATTTGGATCTTCAAGTAAAACATAGGGTCCATACCGACCATCTTTGAACAAGATGTCATAGCCGGTCAGTGGGTCTTGACCCATAACGCGGTCAGTAATTATCGGAGCGTCAATTAGCTCTTGAGCTTTAGCTACTGTTAATTCATCCGGGGCTAAGCCTTCCGGGATGTTTACAATTCTGCGACCGTTCTCATCGGCACCTTCGCTACCTGGCTCAACCATGGTCTCAATGTATGGGCCATACTTTCCGGTTCGAAGCGTGATGTTATCGGCGAGGTAAATCGAGTTCACTGCCTTTGGATCGCTGTCACCAACGTTTTGAACGGTGTCGTGTAGTCCATCTTCGGTATCTGTTCCAAAGTAAAACTTCTTTAGCCACTCGCTGCGGTTGATTTCTCCAGCCGCGATCTGGTCAAGGTTCTCTTCCATCTGAGCGGTAAAGGCGTAATCAACTAATTTGACGAAGTTTTCTTCCAAGAACCTGGTAACAGTGAAAGCAATCCATTCTGGAACCAGAGCCTGCCCGCGCTTAACTACATAACCCTTGTTGATGATGGTGGACAAAATGGCTGCGTAAGTTGAAGGTCTTCCGATGCCGTCTTCTTCCAGTGCCTTAACAAGGCTTGCTTCGGTGTACCTAGCTGGTGGCAGTGTCTGGTGATCCTTGGCAGTTACTTCGACAACCGATAGGGCTTGGCCAACTTCCAAAGATGGCAGCTTTGATTCTTGCTCTTCGTCTGGCTCTTCTTCACGTGATGCATCCCTACCCTCTTCATAGGCAGCCATGAATCCCTTAAAGATGACCACGGTTCCAGAAGCGCTGAATTCAGCTGACTTGCCATCTGCTACAGGAGAAACCGAGATCTTGGCAGTGGTGGTCGATACCTTGGCATCAGACATCTGCGACGCCATAGTTCTTTTCCAAATCAACTCGTAAAGATCTTTTGACCTGGTGGACATTGTCATTGGGAGATCACTTGGGTGCAAGAAAGTTTCACCGGCAGGTCTAATTGCCTCGTGAGCTTCTTGAGCGTTCTTGTTTTTTCCGGTGTAGATCCTTGGAGAATCTGGAACCGAGTCTTTTCCGAACATTTCGATGGCTAATGATCTGGCAGCTTGAATGGCCTGAGTTGAAAGAACTGGTGAGTCGGTACGCATATAGGTAATGTGGCCTTCTTGATACAAACTCTGCGCGGTGTCCATTGTCTGCTTGGCAGACATGCGAAGCTTTCTCGAGGCTTCCTGCTGCAAGGTAGATGTAGTAAAAGGTGCAGCAGGCTTTCTAGTTGAAGGCTTAGACTCGACCGATTCAACTTTTACCTTTACATCTTTTGATCTCATTGCTTCAGCTAGTGCTTCGGAGGCTGCTTGATCCAAAAGTAAGACTCCGTCTTTCATCTCACCTTTGTCGTTGAAAGAATCGCCCGATGCAATCTTCTTGCCATCAATCAAGGTGAGCTTGGCTTCAAAGTCCTGCTCTTTGTTCTTGTCGGTAGTGAACAGTGCTTTAACATCGTGATAGCTAGCAGAAACAAAGGCCATGCGTTCGCGCTCACGCTCAACTACCAACCTCATGGCAGGAGATTGCACTCGACCAGCGCTTAGGCCACGGTTTATCTTGCGCCACAAAACCGGAGAAACTTCGTAGCCGTAAAGCCGGTCAACTACCCTTCGGGTCTCTTGAGCCTGGACCAGGTTTTGATCAACTTCTCTGGTGTTCAAAAGTGCATCCTGGATAGCCTGTTTGGTAATTTCGTGAAACACCATGCGGCTAACTGGGACCTTGGGCTTTAGCACCTGCAAAAGGTGCCAGGCGATGGCCTCCCCCTCGCGGTCCTCATCGGTAGCTAGAAATAGCTCTTCCGCCTCGGCCAGAGCTTTCTTGAGCTCAGTTACAGTTTTGCTCTTTCCAGCCGAG
>JBIIQS010000017.1:0-7639 GCA_044341965.1 Rhodoluna sp. | reverse complement strand
GCGCCCACGGGGTTTGTGGCTCGGATGCCATGCGAATCAACGGTAGAAACCGCTTGGCTTGCAAGACGCTAATCAAGGATCTAGACATCACCCAGCCAATTTACATTGAGCCAATCAAGGGTCTTGCAGTTGAGAAGGACTTGATTGTTAACATGGAGCCTTTCTACAAGGCCTACCGTGACATCAATCCATTCTTGATTGCTGGTGCTAATCCAGAAAAAGAAAGACTGCAGTCTCCTGAGCAGCGCGCACGCTACGACGACACCACCAAGTGCATTTTGTGTGCCGCCTGTACTACCAGCTGCCCAGTGTTCTGGACCGACGGTCAGTACTTTGGCCCGGCAGCTATCGTCAACGCTCACCGCTTCATCTTTGATTCCCGAGATGAAGGTGCAGAACTTAGGCTCGACATATTGAACGATAAAGAAGGTGTCTGGCGCTGCCGAACTACTTTTAACTGCACCGAAGCTTGCCCTAGAGGAATTCAGGTGACAAAGGCCATTGCCGAGGTTAAGCAGGCGATTCTGAAGGGAAGACCGTAATGGTTTCTCGTCGCGCAGTGATCTCAACCGTAGTTGGAGTTTCCGCAGTAACTGCTTTGGCAGCTTGCACGCCACAGACTGAAATCCAGCCAGGCGCAACTGAATCAGAGTCTCCGGCTGAAAATGCATCGGCTGCGGTAGAGGTCTGCAAGACAACAGATATTCCTGTGGGGTCTGGAAAGAAGTTTGATGTTTCTGGAACGCCTATCTTGATTACTCACCCCTCGCAGGACGTCTTCCGCGGATTTAGTGCGGTGTGCACACACGCCGGATTTGTAATGAGCAATGTTTCAAACTCGGAGATTGTCTGCGACAACCACGGTGCTGTTTATAACGCCGATGATGGATCTGTAATTAAAGGTCCTGCCCAGCGAGCCTTAGGAAAGATAACGGTCGAAGTTCAAGGTGACGCAGTCTTAGTGAGCTTCTAGTGCCCACCAAAAAACCCTTTGAAGTTGCAACAATCAACGTCAATGGAGTGCGCGCAGCCTTTCGTAACGGCATGGGTGATTGGCTCAAAAAATCTACCGCTGATGTTCTAGCCCTTCAGGAAGTTCGAGCCAGCAGAGCTGATCTTGATGAGCTATTCAGCGAACACGGTGGGCTTGCGATTAATGGCGGTAAGTGGCACATCCTGCACGACGAAGCATCTGCCAAAGGACGTGCCGGTGTTGCACTAGTAAGCAAAGTTCCCGCGGTCGCTTCCAAAGTCGCACTCGGCGCTAAAGACTTTGATTCGGCAGGGCGTTGGCTTGAAGGTGTTTTCAAAGTTGGCAGCAAGGTTGTCACGGTTGTGAGTTGCTACGTTCACTCCGGTGAAGTTGATACCCCTAAGCAGGTTGAAAAATACAAGTTTCTAGAAGCAATGCAGGCTCGCATGGCAAAGCTAACTAAAGAGCAACCCTTAGCTTTGGTAGTTGGGGATCTAAACGTTGGTCACACCGAGTTGGATATCAAAAACTGGAAAGGCAACATCAAAAACGCCGGCTTCTTGCCTGAAGAGCGTGCCTACTTCGATACCCTGCTGGGCAAGCAGGGTTGGGTTGATATCGGTCGAGCCGCGCATCCAAACAAACCTGGCCCATACACTTGGTGGTCCTATCGGGGTAAGGCATTTGATACCGATGCTGGCTGGAGAATTGACTATCACCTAGCAACTCCAGCCCTTGCTAAGGTCTCTGGAAAGTACAAAGTACACAGGGCGCCAAGTTATGACGCGCGTTGGACTGACCATTCCCCGGTGACTGTGGAATACGCTATCTAAGGTGAGCAAAGCTAATCTTCTAAGCGGCATGCAGCCATCTGCCGATTCTCTGCACTTAGGAAACTATCTGGGGGCTTTGAATAACTGGGTTGCCATGCAGGAAGAGTTCAACGCGTATTACATGATCGCTGATCTCCACGCCATCACCGTCCCCCAAGATCCGAAGCAGCTTCTTGCAAACACTCGCCGAACTGCTGCGCAATACATTGCCGCCGGCATTGACCCGAGTAAGTCAACGTTATTCATTCAGTCCCAAGTCCCCGCTCACGCGCAACTAGCTTGGGTTCTAAATTGCATCACTGGATTTGGCGAGGCTAGCCGCATGACTCAGTTCAAAGACAAGTCTCAAAAAGCAGACAGTGACTCGGCCTCCGTTGGGTTGTTCACATATCCAATCTTGCAGGCTGCGGACATTTTGCTTTATCAGCCAAAAAAAGTGCCTGTTGGTGAAGATCAGAGACAGCACCTTGAGCTAACCCGAGATCTTGCGATGCGATTCAATTCCAGATTCGGCGAGATTTTTACTGTTCCCGAAGCTCACATCTTGAAAGAAACTGCCAAGATTTATGATCTTCAGAACCCAACAGCAAAAATGTCTAAATCCAACGAACCAAAAGGAACCATCAACATCATGGATGATTCCAGTGTGACCGTAAAGAAGATCAAGGGTTCGGTAACTGATACCGACATCGAAATCAGATTCGACACCGAAAACAAGCCTGGGGTTTCAAACCTGCTTGGAATCTATTCAGCCGTATCGGGCAAGTCAGTGAAAGATTTGGAAACTGCCTTTGCCGGCAAAGGTTACGGGGACCTAAAAACCGAAGTTGCCGAAGCGGTTATTGCTTTAATCGAACCCATTAGGCAACGAGCCACCGAACTGCTTGAAAACACCGATGAGCTAGATCGTCTGTTGGCTACCGGTTCAGCTCGTGCCAACGAACTAGCCGAAGCCACTTTGGCGAGTGTTTACGACAAAATTGGGTTTATTCCTAGGAGTTAGCTGAGAGCCTGAAACATTTTGGGCACTATCTCTAGTTATCTGTAAGGATAGAAATGTAACAACGTTCTTCGGGGTCAGTGAAAATCTGAGCCGGCGGTATAGCCCGCGACCCGAATCAGATCTTGAAAAAGCTCTAATTCGGTTGATTTGGTGAAATTCCAGAGCCGACGGTTAAAGTCCGGATGGGAGAAGAACCTAGGGTCAGTCGTTGGCGCTTTAAGCGCAAATTCGGCTGACTCTACTTTCCCATTCCGCTACCCCGAGGTTCTTAATACGAACAAGGGTAGGAATATGTCCAAGCTAAGCCTCGATGACGCGATGACTCGCGCGCTTGAGCTTGCCCTAAAGGGACCAGTAACCGGAGTAAATCCTCAAGTTGGTGCAGTGATTCTAAATGCCGACGGTGAGCTAATCGGCGAGGGATACCACAAGGGTTCTGGAACTGACCATGCCGAAGTTGTCGCGATCAAAGCTGCGCTCAAGGGAGCACCGAAACTTCCCCAAGGTTCAACTGCAGTTGTGACTTTGGAACCTTGCAATCACACCGGAAAAACTGGTCCCTGTGCCCAGGCGCTTATCGAAGCTGGAGTAAGCAAAGTTGTGTTTGCTTCTTTAGATCCAGGTGATCACTCAAGTGGTGGTGCAGAGACATTGCGTGATGCAGGTGTTGAAGTTACCTCTGGTTTTCAGGCCGATAAAGCAGACCGTCAGGCAAGAGTTTGGCTAACTGCAGCAAAACACAAAAGACCATTTGTTACTTTGAAGTGGGCAAGCAGTATCGATGGTCGCGCGGCCGCCCAAGATGGATCTAGCAAGTGGATCAGTGGCGAGGAATCTAGAAACGATGCACACCAGAGACGATCAGAAGTCGATGCCATTTTGGTTGGAACCGGCACCGCACTAATTGATGACCCAGAACTTACTGCAAGAAAACCAGATGGTTCGCTTCACGATCAGCAACCACTAAGAGTTGTCCTTGGAGAACGAGACTTACCTGTAGGGCTTCGAGTATTCAATAACGATGCAGAAACGCTTACTCTGAAGACTCAGTCAATCCACGGTGCCTTGAGTGAGCTTTACGAAAAGGGCATCAAGCACGTTTTTGTTGAAGGTGGACCAACTCTTGCAAGTCGATTTGTTCAAATGGATCTGGTCGATGAATTTGTAATTTACCTGGCTCCCAAACTTCTTGGTGGCGACAAGCTTGCTATTGGCTCCATTGACGTTCCTTCCATCCAAGACGCGAAAGAGCTTGAATTTTTGGAGATTAATAATCTCGGTGCAGATGTTCAGATCATTGCGAAACCAGTAGGGAGGATCTGATGTTTACAGGCATAGTCGAAGAACTTGGGACCATCTCGGGGGTAAAGGACCTAGGAGACAGCATTCGGTTGCAAGTAAGCGGAGAGCTAGTGCGATCAGATCTAGCCCAAGGAGAATCTATATCGGTCAATGGCGCCTGCCTAACTGCAGCCGAACTGACCGAAGATGGCTTTGTAGCCGATGTAATGCTCGAGACATTGAATAGAACCAGCCTTCGGGGAATCGCGGTTGGCGACAAGGTGAATCTCGAGCGGGCCATGTCTGGATCTGGCAGATTCGGAGGTCACGTGGTGCAAGGTCACGTCGACGGAGTCGGGGAGATTATTTCTAGGCAGCCCAGTGATAACTGGGAGGTAGTAAAAGTAAGAATTCCAAGTGAGCTAGGAAAGTATGTGGTTCACAAGGGTTCAATCACTTTTGATGGAGTATCGCTGACCGTGAATGACATTTCTGACGACGTTGTTTCACTAAGCCTGATACCCGAAACTTTGCGCCTAACAACCCTTGGTCAAAAAGGTGTTGGAGCAAAGTTGAACGTCGAGGCAGATATCTTGGCAAAGCACATTGAGAAACTAATAGAGGCGAGGAGTCAGAAATGAATCTGGCAACCATAGAACAAGCACTCGAAACACTCAAGGCTGGAAAGCCGGTGCTGGTAGTAGATCACCGCAATCGTGAGAACGAAGGCGACGCGATCATGGCCGCCCAGTTTGCCTCACCCGAATGGATCTCATGGATGGTGAATCACACTTCAGGGTTCCTGTGTGCACCGATGTCAGAATCTTTGGCCAACCGCTTGGAACTTCCACTGATGACCAACAACAATCAAGATCGCTACCGCACTCAGTACACGGTCTCGGTGGACGCGGCCTCTGGTGTAACAACTGGAATCAGCGCCGCCGATCGAGCGCACACCCTAAGAGTTCTTGCAGATGTCAACTCTCAGCCAGCGCATCTGATTCGTCCGGGGCACGTTATCCCGCTGCGTGCTCACCCAGACGGTGTGTTTGGAAGACCGGGACACACTGAAGCAACAGTTGATCTTCTGAAGCTTGCTGGCCTTACCCCAGTTGGAGTTATAGCCGAGATGGTTTCTGCAGATGGCACCATGATGCGTCTTCCGGAGCTTCAAGAAGTTGGGGCAAGGGAAGGCCTTCCGGTTATCAGCATTGGACAGATCTTTGACTACCGCGAAGTATCTGAACCAATCCCTAGCGATGACTCGGTAAGTAGAATCAGGTTCGAAGCTGAAGCCAAGATGCCAAGCACTCACGGAGCTTTCAAGGTCCGTGGCTACTACGACACCAAGACCACCGCGGAGCACGTAGCGATTATTGCCGGTGAACCAATGCACGAAGACGTACTGGTGAGAATGCACAGCGAGTGCATCACGGGCGAAGCCTTCGGATCCAAGAAGTGTGAATGTGGCCCGCAGCTTGATTTTGCTCTAGACAAGATTGCAACCGATCCAAAGGGAGGCGTAGTTATCTACCTTCGTGGTCAAGAAGGTCGTGGAATCGGGCTCTTGAATAAGCTCAAGGCCTACGCCTTGCAAGATGAGGGCATGGACACCGTTGAAGCAAACCTTGCTCTCGGTCTTCCAAGTGAGGCAAGAGAATACGGAGCAGCGGTTTCGATTCTTGGAGACCTTGGGATAAAGAGCGTTCGTCTAATGAGTAATAACCCAGCCAAGATTGAAGCCCTCGAGGCTGCTGGAATAATTGTCAACGAGTATGTCCCTATTGTTGTGGGTCAGCAAGACGAGAACGTTGAATACATGGAAACCAAGCGAGAAAAAATGGGACACATGATTCCGGAATTGGATCGTAATGAGTAGTCACGGAGCTCCAAAAATCGCCATAGACGCAACGGGAATAAGAGTTGCAATTGTAGTCACGAGCTGGCACAAAGAAGTTACCTACGGATTACTTGCTGGAGCCCGGCGTGCGCTCCACGCTGCAGGAAACTCAGATTACGAAATAATTCGAGTGCCGGGTGCATTTGAACTTCCGCTTGGGGCCCAAATGGCAATCAAGAACGGTGCGGAAGTTGTCATTGCGTTAGGTGTTGTAATCCAAGGTGACACACCGCACTTTGATTATGTCTGCGACGCGGCAACAAGTGGTCTAACCAGAGTTCAGCTCGACAGCTCCGTTCCAATTGGTTTTGGACTACTAACCGTCGCCAACGAGCAGCAGGCTCTTGATAGGGCCGGTCTTCCAGGTTCAAAAGAAGATAAGGGCGCCGAAGCAGTTGAGGCAGCAATAACAATGAAGCGGTTATCCTTAAAGTAACGAAGGAGAAATCATGCTTGAACTTGCTGGAATCTTAAAGAGTTTTCTTGTTGTGCTGCACCTAGTTGGTCTATCGGCCCTCTTGGGTGGTTTTTTAGTACAGATAAAAGCTCTCCGTGCCAAGACCGCCGAGATCCTTCCAGCCATCGTGCACGGTGCCTGGACCGCATTCATTACGGGTCTTTTGCTGGTCGGAGTTCGCGAGTGGGAGTTAGCCCTTGATGGTGGCTACGATCTTGATCACAGCAAGATTGCAATCAAATCTGTTGTGGCGCTGATTGTTCTTGTTCTGGTGATGCTAAATCGTAAGAAGAAGCCGGTTTCTGGAAGCGCCCTTGGAACCATTGGTGGACTAACCTTCTTGAACGTGGTCCTAGCTGTCTTCTGGTAACTAGACCCAGCTGGTAAGTCTTCAAATGCTTGTTAGCCTTGAGTAATGCCTACCGAAACCCTCCCTACAACCAAGCTAGGAAACACACGGGTTACTGGCAAAGAGCAGTACTACACGCCAAAACCTCTCGCTCTTGAACTAGTCGTGCAAATAGAAAAAGTCCTTGGTTCACTTGAAGGAAAAACCGTTCTGGAACCAGCCGGTGGCACAGGATCATTTATCGAAGCCGTCCAAGCAAAAGGCGTAGCTAACGTCATCAGCTTCGACATTGAGCCACTTCATGAACTTGTGTCAGTAGGTGATTTCCTAGAGCAGGAAATCAAAGAAAGCAATTTGATTACTATTTCCAATCCCCCGTTTGGCAGAAATAACTCTTTGAGTATTCCGTTTTTCAATCACGCAGCCAAAGTCAGCGATGCAATTTGTTTTATTGTTCCAAGATCTTGGCGCAAATGGTCGGTGACAAATCGGCTCGACCTAGGATTTGAGTTAGCGCTTGATCTAGATATTGACATTGACTATGTCGACGCAGCTGGCACGCCGCTATCAAACAAGAATCACCTAGCAACCTGTTTTCAGATTTGGAAGAAAGCAGATGCGCCTAGAACTTTGGTTAGAGTTACCGATAAAGGAATTATTGAAAAAGTTTCTCCTGAATTGGCTGATGTTTCATTGACTATCTTTGGTTATGGGTGCGGGAAGCTAAAAACGCAGTTTGAACCAGTTGCCAACACCACGCAGATGTTTTTGAAACTGAATCACCCGCAGGCTCTAGCCGCACTCGAGAGCGTTGATTACTCTAAGTTTTTCAAGAACACCGCA
>JBIIQS010000016.1:0-7804 GCA_044341965.1 Rhodoluna sp. | reverse complement strand
GATGAACTCCTTCACTCAGATTCCTGGTTACGCATGGTACGACGACATCGTTGCTGCTAACGGTTCTGAGGAGTACGCGTACGACCCAGAAGGCGCCCTAGCACTTCTTGAAGAAGCCGGAGTTTCTACTCCAGTCGATGTCAAGTTCCTTTTCTCGAGCTTAAACCCACGTCGTGCACTGGAGTATGTGTTAATCAAGGAAGCGGCTGCTGAAGCTGGTTTCAATGTTGTTGACGCATCATCGCCAACATGGAGCTCGGATCTTGGATCAGGAACCTACGACGCCTCACTGTTTGCTTGGGTTTCAGTAAACACCTTCTTTAGTACCGGGCAGGGTATCTTCACAACCGGTGCCGGAAATAACCTCACTGGTTACAGCAATTCCGAAGTAGACGCTCTTTACAAGGCGCTGTCATCCGAATTTGATCCGGAGGTTCAGAAGGACCTACTGACTCAGATTGAAACAATTCTGTGGGCAGACGCTTACGGAACAACCGTGTTCCAGCACCCAGCTGTAACCGCGTACAACAAGAACAAGCTCTCGGGCGTTGTACCGGCTCCACTATCTCCTAACATGTTCTGGAACTTCTGGGAGTGGACACCAATTACTGAGGTTGTAGAAGGCTAGTTCTTCTTCAATCAAGTAACTTCAAAAGAGCACCGTCCTTAGGGGCGGTGCTCTTTTGTGTTTAATCCGGAGCCAGAATTGGCGTAGATTAGTGGGAGCTCGTTTGAAAAAGGGAAGCGCTGCTCGGAAGGCACAGATATGGGAATGTTTCTTCTAAGGAGATTCTTTTCTTCAGTTGTAATTCTCTTTGGCGCAACATTCATAATGTACATTTTGACGGCCTATTCAGGCGACCCACTCGAAGATCTAGCGCAGTCCACCGCCAGGAACAAGGAAGAGCTGATTGCTCGTCGCGTTGAAATACTTCAATTGGACGTTCCTCCTTACTTGCGTTACTTCTTATGGCTAGGGGGCGTCCTGAAGCTATTCGTGGGTCAGATTGATTTGGGTCAAAACATAAATGGCCTAGAGGTAACGGACCTCTTAGCGAACGCTGCTGTTTCTACTTTAACTCTGGTCACAACAGCTTCAATTATTTCAATATTCTTAGGCGTTATGGTGGGCATCGTTACTGCACTTCGGCAGTACAGCAGATTTGACTACACGGTAACCTTCACCGCTTTCCTGTTCTTCTCCCTTCCGGTGTTCTGGGTAGCAGTGCTACTCAAGCAGTATGGCGCGATTGGATTTAATGACTTTTTAGCGGATCCGCAGATTCCACCACTTTGGCTAGCGCTAATTTCTCTTATCAGCGGATTTGTGTGGATGGGAATCGTTGGCGGAGATCGACCCAAAAAAGTCAAAGTATTCCTAACTGCCTCAGCGATTACGGCAATAACTTTAATCACATTGCTCGTTACTAACTGGTTTGAGTCCCCGGGCATAGGGATGTTTACTGGGCTGCTTCTAGGCGTCGGTGCTGCTTTTGGAATCACAGCAATTTCGACTGGGCTAAACAATTTAAGGGCAAGAAATGCATCACTTGTAGTTGTTGCGGTAGGAATGGTGGTTTGGATTCCGTTCAACATGATTTCGTCTATGGTCAGCGGAATGTTGTTCTTCGTGCTTGCCCTAGTTACAGTTCTTGTTGGAATTGCCGTAGGTTGGTTTATGGGTGGGGAAGACAAAGGACCTGTAGCGAGAACTAGCGCCATCACGGCCTTTGTTATGGGTGCAATCATCGCGATTGACCGCTTTATGCAGGCCTGGAAGCCCTACACCGACAGCAGCTACATCTCTGGCCGCCCTATCGCAACAATTGGTTCGGAAACTCCCAACCTCGTGGGTTCGTTCTGGGTTGAGGGCATCGACTCGTTTACCCACTTGTTGCTACCAACCATTGCCTTGCTGCTTATTGGGTTCGCTGGTTACACCAGATACGCAAGAGCTAGCTTGCTTGAGGTTCTCAATCAGGACTACATCCGAACTGCCAGGGCCAAGGGTCTAACCGAGCGAACCGTAGTGATGCGTCACGCATTTAGAAACGCCTTGATACCACTAACGACTTTGGTGGCTTTCGACTTCGCTGCGGTTATTGGTGGGGCCGTCATCACAGAGCGAGTTTTCGCTTGGAGCGGTATGGGTAACTTGTTTATTAGCTCCCTATCAAGAGTCGATCTGAATCCGGTTATGGGCTTTTTCTTAATCACGGGAACTTTAGCAATCTTTTTTAACATTGTGGCTGACCTTGTATACACCCTTTTGGATCCAAGAATTCGGGTGAACGCATGAGTGAAACCAAGGGCGAAAACGCAATTGAAATGAAAGAGGTCGAAGGCCTCTCTCAGGGAAAAATTGTTTTCAAGCGCTTCAGGCGCCACAAGGCAGCTATGGCTTCTATATTCATTTTGACTGGAATCATTCTTTTGGCTTTTACTTCTGTTGGACTTGACGTTGGAACTCAAGAAAACAAGATCCGAGTCGAGGGATGGTGGCCAACTGGCTACACCGGGTCAAATGATGTAATCAACCGAGGCGTTCCAACGCTGGATATTTTTCCTGAGTTTATTGACGGTACTGGGGTTCAAATTGGCCCACACCCGTTTGGTCAAGATGAGATTGGTCGAGACAACTTTGCGCGAGTAATGCGCGGTGCTCAGCAATCGTTGATGGTGATGTTTGTTGTTGGCCTCGTTGCTACAACCGTGGGCGTAGTTGTGGGTGCAATCGCGGGATACTACCGTCGCTGGGTTGACCAGGTTTTGATGCGCTTTACCGACTTAATCATCACAATCCCTATTGTGGTTATTGGTGCAGTTATCGGACGAGCTGTTGGAAACCTGGGAACCTTTGTGCTCGCCTTATTCCTTGGTTTATTCGCCTGGACGGGTCTAGCCCGACTGGTTCGAGGGGAATTCCTTAGCCTCCGGGAACGAGAATTTGTTGACGCGGCGAGAATGGCTGGGGCCAGTAACTCCAGAATTATCTTCAAGCACATTTTCCCAAATGCAATCGGTGTAGTAATTGTCAACACCACTTTGTTGATGTCTGCCGCCATCTTGCTTGAAACCGGCCTTAGCTTCATCGGCTTTGGAGTGCAAGCCCCCGATGTTTCTTTGGGTTACTTGATTAGCGAGAATCAGAACGCTTTCACCACCAGGCCTTGGTTGTTCTGGTACCCAGGTGTATTCATTGTGGCGGTCGCGCTATGCGTGAACTTTATTGGTGATGGACTCAGGGACGCTTTCGACCCTCGCCAGAAGAGAAAAATGACTAAGCAGGAAGCAAAAGATCTCAAAGCGGTTCGAGGTGCAAAAAAGTGATTCTCGAACTAAGCAACAATCTGAACAAGCGTGCCAATTCCAAGAGCAGCTCCAACAATTATGCTCAAGTAATCAGTTTTGACAAAGGGTCTAGAGCTAACACTCGATCCGCTTTTTCCTTCTTGGAATCGTTTGATCTGCTGTCGAATGACGTACGCAACAGCACCAGAATCGGAATCCAAAATGTCACTCGGGGACACAACAAATTCGTCTTTACCGGGACTGCTACCAGCCCACTTGAAGTCAGATTTGTTGGCTCTGGCTACGGTGTATCTGCCAGGAGCGACACCAACAGCAACCGGAAAGACACCAGCCTTCGTTTTCAAAACCAAGCCGCGTTTGGTTTCGATATCAACGACATCACTGATGCTGATTTGAATAAAACGAAATGGATTAGTGATGCTGATCAAGTCTTTGGTTACTTTTACGCTGGGTTTGAAAAGAAAGACAAAAACAACCCAGAGCACAATCAGGTACAACGGCAGAGATCCCAAGAAGGAGGCCGTGCCGTTGACGTAAAAGTCGAGGCCAGCAACCAGGAAGTCGACTACAGCAACAGTTCCTCCGCTTATCAGGGCGGCAAGTGGTCGGTATTTGAAATCTTGCATGAGTTCAGTTTGACAGAAGAACAGGTTGGTTAAGTCGTGGCAGTGAAAAGTGAGCCAATCCTAGAAGTCAAAGGCCTGACCGTTGATTTCTGGGTGGATGGCGTTTGGTACACCGCGGCCAAAGATCTGAACTATGAGATTTTCCCTGGCGAGACTCTAGCCATCGTGGGCGAATCTGGATCTGGAAAAAGCTCTAGTGCTATGGCCCTGGTTCGACTCTTGCCAAACAATGCTCGTATCTCTGGATCCGTGAAACTTCGCGGCGAGAACTTGCTTGAGTTGAGTGAGAAGCAAATTCAAGATGTTCGAGGCAAAAAAGTTGCGTTCATTTTCCAAGAGCCGATGACCGCGCTAAACCCTGTCTACTCCGTTGGTTTCCAGATCTCGGAGACACTTCGTCGCCATTTTGACATGAGCCCGAAAGATGCCAGAAAGAAATCAATTGAGCTTTTGAAGCAGGTTGAACTTCCAGATCCTGAAATGGTTTTTGACAAGTATCCTCACCAGCTATCTGGTGGTCAGCGCCAACGTGTAATGATTGCGATCGCCATTTCCTGTGACCCAGATTTGTTGATTGCAGACGAGCCCACCACAGCACTAGATGTTACTGTTCAGGCTGAAATTCTTGACTTACTTAGAAGCCTCCGCACTCGCCTGAACTCTGCAATCTTGCTAATCACTCACGATATGGGTGTGGTTGCGGACCTCGCTGACAAGATTCTTGTAATGAAGGACAGCGAAGTTGTCGAAGCGGGAGAATCTAAAGCGGTTTTCACTAAGCCGAGTGCTACCTACACAAAGGAACTTCTCGCATCGGTTCCACATCTTGGTCAAGAGGCAATCAGGAAAGCAGTAACAATAAAAGACACTGTCCCTGCACTGAATCTTTTGAATGTTTCAATCACTTACCCAAAGCGCGGCAAGGCGCCCGCTTTCAAGGCGGTAACCGATGTGTCTTTGACAATTTACCCAGGAGAAATCCTCGGACTAGTAGGGGAATCAGGATCAGGTAAGACCACGGTCGGTCGCGCGGCAGTTGGGCTATTGCCAATTTCCGAAGGTGAGATCTTTATCAAGGGCGAAAATCTTGCCCAAATGAAACGCAAGCAGTTACTAGAAGCAAGACGTCACGCTGGAATTGTTTTCCAAGACCCAGGTAGCTCGCTCAACCCCAGAATTCCAATTGGCCAAAGCATTGGGGAACCAATCCTTTTATCTACTAAAACCCGTGGCTCAGAACTTGATCACATGGTTGAGGACCTACTGGACCGCGTAGAGCTTCCAAGAAGTTACCGAAACCGCTACCCGCACGAGCTATCTGGTGGTCAGCGCCAAAGAGTTGGTATTGCCAGAGCTCTGGCGTTGAACCCAGACCTTCTTATTGCCGATGAGCCAACCTCGGCATTGGATGTTTCTGTCCAGTCAAGATTCCTTGAGCTCTTGCTTCAGCTTCAATCAGAGCTGAAGTTCGCCTGTCTCTTTATTAGTCACGACCTTGCCGTAATTGACATTCTTTCGCACCGAATCGCGGTGATGAAAAGTGGTGAGCTAGTTGAGGTGGGCCTCCGTGATGACATTCTTCGGAATCCAACCAATGAATACACTAAGAAACTGCTCGCGGCCGTTCCTGTTCCAGATCCAGCAGAGCAGAAGAAGCGTCGCGAGGCCAGACTCAAGCTACGTTAGGCCTCTGGCCGCCATTTGCGGTTAGAATTAGGGGTCTTGTTTGAGTGACTCTTGCAGGGTGCACTCGTCGTCGATGACTTGGTGACCAACCGGTCTACAAATCGATACCCAATTATCTAAAGGAAGTTTTTATGACTCTGGCAATCAGGGATGACCTAAGAAACGTTGCAATCGTGGCTCACGTAGACCACGGTAAGACAACGCTGGTGGACGCCATGCTTAGGCAGACCGGATCCTTCGGTGAACACTCCAACATGGGTGAGCGACTTATGGACTCTGGAGATCTAGAAAAGGAAAAGGGAATCACAATCCTTGCCAAAAACACTGCCATTAGCTACTCCGGCAAAGCTGCCGAAAGCAAGACCATTACCATCAACGTGATTGACACCCCGGGCCACGCTGACTTCGGTGGCGAAGTTGAGCGCGGACTTTCCATGGTCGATGGCGTTGTATTGCTGGTTGATGCCAGCGAGGGACCTCTGCCACAAACACGCTTTGTTCTTCGAAAGGCCCTCGAGGCAAACCTTCCGGTTATCTTGCTGGTTAACAAAACCGATAGACCAGATGCTCGTATCGACGAGGTAGTAGAGGAAACTCACGACCTACTATTGGGTCTGGCTTCAGACCTTGCCGACGAGGTTCCTGAACTCGACATTGACGCAATTTTGGATTTGCCGGTTATTTACGCATCGGGTAGAGCGGGAGCTGCTTCACTAAACAAACCCGAAAACGGAACCTTGCCAGATAATGCAGATTTAGAGCCACTGTTTGGCGCAATCATGAAATACATTCCAGCGCCAAAATACGATCCCGATGCCCCCTTGCAAGCCCACGTTACAAACCTTGACGCCTCACCGTTTCTTGGTCGTCTTGCTTTGCTACGAATTTTCAACGGAACTATCAAAAAAGGTCAGCAGGTTGCTTGGGTTAGACAAAACGGTGAAACTCAGACCGTAAAAATCACCGAGCTTCTGATGACAAAGGCGTTGGAGCGCTTCCCAACCGAATCCGCAGGCCCAGGAGACATCGTCGCTGTGGCCGGAATTGAAGAAATCACCATTGGTGAAACACTTGCCGACCCAGACGACATTAGACCGCTTCCACTAATCGCGATTGACGATCCAGCAATCTCTATGACAATTGGAATTAACACCTCACCTATGGCGGGAAGAGTTAAAGGCGCCAAAGTAACCGCTCGTTTGGTCAAGGACCGTCTGGACCGTGAACTTATTGGAAACGTTTCCATCAAAGTCATCGCAACCGACCGTCCGGATGCTTGGGAGGTTCAGGGTCGAGGAGAGCTCGCCCTAGCCATCTTGGTTGAGCAGATGAGACGCGAAGGCTACGAGCTCACAGTTGGTAAGCCGCAAGTTGTTACCAAGAAAATCGACGGCAAGCTAAATGAGCCCGTTGAAGATCTAACAATTGATGTGCCTGAGGAATTCTTGGGTTCAATCACTCAGCTGCTGGCGTCTCGCAAGGGTCGCATGAAGAACATGACTAACAAAGGAACCGGTTGGGTTCGCATGGAGTTTATGGTTCCATCCCGTGGACTAATTGGTTTCCGAACCGAGTTTCTAACAACCACACGTGGAACCGGAATCGCAAATGCTATTTCCGCAGGCTACGAGCCATGGTTTGGTGAGATTGTCACACGTACCAACGGCTCCTTAGTAGCGGACCGCCAAGGAGCGGTAACACCTTTCGCGCTAATCGGATTGCAAGATAGAGGAACTTTCTTTGTCGAACCAACTGAGGAAGTTTACGCCGGACAGGTTGTTGGCGAAAACGCCAGAGCCGACGACATGGAAGTAAACATTACTAAGGAAAAAAAGCTCACCAACATGAGAGCGTCTTCCAGCGAGGAATTTGAGAAACTAACGCCACCTAGAAAACTGTCGTTGGAAGAATGTCTGGAATTCGCTCGTGAAGACGAGTGTGTTGAGGTTACTCCCGAAGGCACCAGGATTCGTAAGGTTGAATTAGACCCGAACCTGCGCGCCAGGGCAGCTTCAGCAAGAAAACGAGCTAGCGAGAGCTAAACCATTTAGAGTTATTGCTATGGCCAAAACGTCGTTCAACGCAAAACGGGTGCTACTAGTTCACGCCCACCCAGACGACGAGTCAATATTCACCGCTCACGTTATTGCGAATCGCGTTGAAGCTGGAGCAAAAGTAAT
>JBIIQS010000015.1:0-8031 GCA_044341965.1 Rhodoluna sp. | reverse complement strand
GAATAACCGGAGCCCTGGCGGTAGCTCAACCCGCAGGTAATGACACCAGGGTTGTCTTGTTTGTGGTTTGCGAGGGGGCGCTGACAGAAGATCTTGCTCAGGAAATCCGTTCCACCTTGAGAAGCCAGGCTAGCCCGAGGCATGTTCCAGATGTAATTGCTAAGGCACCTGATCTACCAAGAACCAGAAATGGCAAGCTCAATGAGCTAGCAGTATCAGACATTGTTTCAGGGAAGCCTGAAAGGGATAGCTCAACCCTTGCTAACCCAGAAAGCCTAGAGTTTTTTAGAAGCTGGACTAAGCAAAACCCAGCTAGCTAGATAGCTCGGGTGGTTCCACGAACCACAAGCTCAGAGGTAACTCTTATTTGCTGAGACTTGGAATTTGGTTTTTCAATTCGCTCAATGATTCTTTTAGCCGCTAGCTTGCCAAGCTCGGCAAGGGGCTGGGCTACCGAGGTTAGGTTCACACTTCGCAATCCACCGAGTCTGATGCCGTCATAACCAACTACTGAGATATCTTCTGGAACCTGAAGACCAGATTCCTCAATTGCGGCAATTGCACCAACCGCAGCAAAGTCGTTAGCAACTACCAGTGCGGTTGGAGCAAGTTCCAGTGCTTTCTTGGCGGCTGCGTATCCGGCGGTATCAGTTAGCCCACCTGCAACAACCTGCGTGTGATTCTCCAGTCCGTGACGCTTCATGGCTTGGCTGTAACCCTCGGATCTCAATATAGAAACTGGGTTATCGCCACCCGAGAGACAAACAATCTTGGTGTGTCCAAGACCTACCAGGTGATCAACAGCTAGCTGAGCTCCGGCTACGTCGTCATTACAAACCGTATCCATCTGAGATACGGCAATGTCTTCTCGGGTTACGGTAACGGTTGGCACCTCAGCTGCTATTTCCTTTAGGTCTTCAGCGCTAAGGCGATGAGAGATCAGAATTAGGCCTTCGATCTGAAACTGCAGCAGGGTATCGATTTCGGTCTTTTCCAATAAGGGGTCATCACCACCAGTAACCAGCATCAAGCTGTAGCCGTACTCGCGAAGCTCGGATTGAACCCCGTCCCAAATCTCCGCTGAGACAGGATTATGAAGATCAAGTATCAAGACCCCGAGGGTCTTGCTCCTTCTTGCGGCCAGGCTCCGGGCCGCTGCGTTTGGGCGATAACCCAGGTCTTTAGCGGCTTTCAGGATCTTTTTCTTGCTGTCGTCGCTTACTTTGGGGGAGCCAGATAACGCCAGAGACACCAGGGACTTGGACATGCCGGATTTAGCGGCAACGTCCAAGATGGTTGGTCTGGAGCTAGACATGTGTCTTAGCTAACGTCTTTGACCATAACTGCGCTTCCAGTGGCAATTGACTGCTCGCAGGCAACTGCAATGCGAAGGCTCTCCAGTGCTGAATCTGGCGGGCAAGGGTTTTCAATTTTACCTAGGGCAAAAGAAACAAAGCTACCGGTTTCATTTCTAAAGGCATCTCTGAAGCGGTCAACAAAGCCGCCGTAGGGGTTAATGTTTAGCTCCAGCTGACCTTCGATGTCATGCAACGGGGTTCTGGTGTTTAGACCTGCAGATAGCGCATCTTTCGAACCAAAGACTTCCATGCGAACATCGTGGCCCAATGCTCCGTGCCTTGTTCCGGTAATCACAACTTGAACACCGTTTACGGTTTTGATGTTTATTGCAGTGACGTCCGCGTCATCGAATTCTTTGTAGTCCATCTGATAGCGAACAGCCTTGGTGGCGTAAACGCTCTCCACCTCGCTACCTGTGATCCAGCGAACAAGATCAAAGTCATGAACATGCATGTCGCGGAAGATTCCACCACTACCTGCCATGAATGCTTTCTCGCTTGGAGTCTTGTCATGAGCTGTCATGTTCAGAGCGTAGAGTGTTCCAACTTCTCCGCTAGCTACCTTTTGCTGCATAGCTTTGATTGGCTCATCGAATCTGCGCTGGAAACCAATCTGCAACGAAGAGCCATTCTTCTCGACAAGATTTATTGCCTCTAGGGTTCCAGCAATAGTTGGCGCAATTGGCTTTTCGCAGAGAATCGCCAAAGACTTTGGGGCAACCATTTCCAATACTTCTTGGTGGGCGCTGGTTCCAACGGCAACCACAACGGCATCTACCTCAGATGTCTCGATTTCTGACCAGGGGAGCACGCTCGCTCCAAAGCTTTCCGCAAGAGATCTGGCCTTATCCTCGTTCCGGTTCGCAATTAGTACCTTGGTCACCCGCTTGTCAGCAACCAGGTCTTCGACCCGGATAGCGCCCATGCGCCCTGCACCAATAACTAGAACTTTCATGTGATTCCGCCTTCTTATAAGGAGCTAGATTGCTAAACTGCCACTAGTCTGTCATAATTTTTGGAACGCTCCAACGAAAGGAACCAAATTGTCCGATTTTCTTTCCCGTGTGGCTTCGGCCCCGATTTCTTGGGGTATTTGTGAGGTTCCCGGCTGGGGAGCAATGCTGCCTACCGATCGTGTTCTTGGCGAGATGAGAGGTTTAGGCCTAACTGCCACCGAACTTGGAGCGCCGGGTTTTCTGCCCGATGACCCGCAAGGTGTTTACGACAAGCTAGATAGCTTTGGACTAAAGCTGCTTGGCGGCTTCACACCTGTTGTCCTTCACGACAAGTCAGCACGCCAAGAAACTATTGAAAGCGCAACAGCAACCGCAAAAGTTTTCCAACGAGCAGGCGCCACCAAGTTTGTTTCGGCTGTTGTGCAGGACTGGGGCTGGTCTAACCCAACAGAGCTTTCAGATTCTGAAAAAACTCACATGACCGAGATGTTCAAAGTAATTGACGACATCTGCGGCGAGCACGGCCTAGACCAAGTTCTTCACCCTCATGTGCAGACTTTGGTTGAAACCAGAGATGACATGCACCGCGTGCTAGATTCTTGCGATGTTCGCTGGTGTCTTGACACCGGTCACATGGCAATCGGTGGCCAAGACCCAGTCGAGTTTGCCAAAGATGCTTTTGATCGTGTTGGTCACGTTCATCTAAAAGATGTCAATCTCTCTATGGTTCCAAAAGTCATGAGTCGCGAGATTTCTTTGATGAACGCAACTCAGGCAGGACTGTTTACATCCCTTGGTCAAGGTGATGTTGACATCAAGGGAGTTATCCAAACTCTTGAAGGCCAGGGCTACCAGGGTTGGTACGTCATCGAACAAGACACCGCCATTACTGCCGGCATGCCTAAAGAAGGCGAAGGTCCAGTTGAGGACGTCAAGACTTCGCTTGACTATTTGACTGACGTTGTTGCTCCAAACTTGGCCAAGAACTAATAGCGAAGAACAAGTAATCAAAATGGATGTTCTGAGCGTAGGTCGGGTGAGTGTTGATCTCTACGCTCAGGAATCAAACATCGGTTTCGATGGCCAGCAAACCTTCCAAAAATCAATCGGTGGATCCCCTACCAATGTGGCGGTTGCCGCAGCAAGGCTAGGGCTGGCATCAGCCCTTGCCACCAAGGTTGGCGAGGATGGTTTCGGAGAGTATGTCCGCAGCAAATTGTCTGGCTTTGGTGTGGCTACCGATTACGTCTTTACCCAGGCTGGATCCCAGACTCCGCTTGCCTTTGCAGCCCTCACCCCACCGGAAACCCCAACCATCGCCTTTTACCGAAACCAAGCCCCAGACACCACATTGCTGGCAACAGATATTCCAGAAGAGGCCATAAAAGAGGTGCAGATCCTTTGGATTAGCCAAAGCGCTCTGGCGGTCGGAACAACATCCGAGGCAGCACTTTCTTGGATGCAGCAAAGAAACCCTGCCCAACACACCATTGTTGATTTGGACTACCGGGCAACTCTTTGGGCCAGCAAAGAAGCAGCCAGAGCCAAGGCCCAAGAGAGTATTTCTCTTGCCACAATCGTGGTTGGCAACTTGCAGGAGTGTGAAGTTGCTCTTGGTAGCAAAAATGAAAACGAAGCCGCCGATGCCCTCTTGGCGTTAGGTGTAAAGCTTGCGGTCATCAAGCTTGGTGCCGATGGAGTGTTACTTGCGACCCCAACAGAGAGAGTTCGAATTGCACCAACACCAGTGGAGGTCGTGTGCGGCCTTGGCGCAGGCGACGCCTTTGGGGGAGCGCTTTGCTACGGAATCCTTCAGGGGTGGGGTCTAGAGCAAATGGGTCGTTTTGCTAACGCAGCTGGAGCCCTCGTTTCTACCAGGTTGACTTGTGCCGATGCGATGCCAACACTTAGCGAGCTAGATTTGATTCTGGAGGGTGCCTCATGAGTCTAGATAGAGACAAATACCAAGCACTGCTTGATGCCAGAGTTTTTGAACCTGCGACCATTACCAATGCGCTAACTAGCCGCACTCGCAGAACTAAGAAAACTACAGATGGCAACTTACTAATTCTTGCCGCCGATCACACCGCACGCGGAAAGATTTCTCTAGGTCTAGATCCAATTGCGATGTCCGATAGATACACACTTTTGGATCGACTTACCCGCTGCCTCGCACTACCAGAAGTAGATGGAGTACTTGCCAGCGCGGATATCTTGGAAGAACTTGCATTTCTTGGAGCACTAAATGACAAGCTAGCTATTGGCACCATGAACCGCGGCGGCATCATTGGAGCTACCTGGGAACTAGACGACAGGCTTACCTCTTATGACGCCGATCACATCGAGTCCATGGGACTCGATGGTGGTAAGACTCTAATCCGCATTGATTACAGCGACCCCTCGGTAGCCAGAACTATCGAAACCGTTGCAGCCCTAACAACCCAGTTAGCCGATCGAAAGCTCATGGCCATGATTGAGCCACTGCCATACAAGAAAAACGCTGAAGGCGGGGCAATTCTCGATGAATCTGATGAGGCTCTAATAAAGGTAGTAGCCATAGCCTCTGGCCTTGGATCTAGCTCTGCTTACTCTTGGCTAAAGGTTCCAGCTACCACCCGGATGTCTGAAGTTGCCGCTGCAACCACGCTTCCGGTTTTGATGCTTGGCGGAGAACCAGAAGGCAATCCAGACGAGCTTTTCAACCGCTGGATATCAGGAATGAAAGAGCCAAACGTTAGAGGTTTGGTTGCAGGAAGATCCTTGCTGTATCCACTAAACGGAGATTCCGAAGCCGCAGTCAAGCGCGCAGGACAAGTAGTTCGACCAACAACTGGAGGAAACTAATGAGCTGGCACTATCCAAAAGGAAGCCTTGCTACCGCAACTACAGATGTTTCACTTTCTCCAGAACAAGCCGGCTGGCAATACAGCGGCATGCGGGTGGTAACCCTTTCTTCCGGCAAGCCATTTGAAATTGAACTTGCGGGTGAAGAAGGCGTAATCCTGCCACTTTCGGCCAAAGACGTCACGGTCACCGTAAATGGCCAAGAGTTTCAAATGGCTGGAAGAAACGGCGTCTTTGACCAGGTATCCGACTGGATCTATGCACCGGTTGGATCAAAGATCACCTTGGCTGCCGCCAAGGGAGATGTTGCCATCTGCACCGCAAGAGCAACCGAAGTTTTCCCCGTTGTTCACACCCCAGCTAGTGATGTTCAGGTCGAAGTTCGTGGCTCTGGCTTTGCTTCTAGGCAGGTAACCAACATTGCTACCCCAGATTCATTCAAGGGAGCTCACAAGATCAATATCTGTGAAGTTATAACCCCAGGTGGCAACGTTTCATCTTGGCCACCACACAGACATGACGGCATCGAAGGCTGCGCCACCAACAACGAAGAGATTTATTACTTCCGTATTGGTAAAAATGACTCAGTTCACGGAGACCCAGAAGGCTTAGGCCTGTTCCACGTCTACACAGTTTCCGGATCGGTTGACGAGACCGTGACCATCAAAGACGGAGACACTTACATCGTCCCTGAGGGATACCACGGGCCAACTAGTGCGACACCTGAGTACCCAATGTATTTCTTGAATGTGCTGGCAGGCCCAGCAAATACCCGCACCATGGCTTTTTGCGATGACCCAGATAAGCACTGGATTCGCGAGAACTGGAACACCCAAACCCAAGACCCAAGACTTCCTTGGTCCTCCGCAACACCTAGAAAGAGATAAATCATGAACCAACGTATTGGTATTGCTGTCCTAGGCCTTGGCTGGATGGGTGAATCACACTCCAGATCTATGCTTCGAATTCCTTCTTTGTTCCCAAAGCGCTCTTTCGATCCCAAGCTAGTTGTTTGTGCTGACACTGAGGCTTCAAGAAGAGAGCGTGCCGTTAGAGACTTTGGCTTTGAGCGAGCAGTTGAGAACTGGCAAGACGCCATCAACTCTCCTGACGTTGACGCTGTTTGGGTAACAGCTCCAAACATGCTTCACGTTCCAATGATTGAGGCAGCTACCGCCGCCGGGAAAGCAGTCTTTAGTGAAAAGCCAATCGGCGGCAAGCCAGAACAAACTGTTACTGCCTATCACGCAGCTAAAAAGGCAGGGGTCCCTTCCGGTGTTGGATACAACTACCTTTGGGCACCATTAGTACTGCACGCCAAGAACTTAATTGTCTCTGGCGAGCTAGGTGAGATCACTCACTACCGTGGCCGTTTCTTCTCGATGTATGGAAGCGACGAGATGGGGCTATTGACTTGGCGATTCCTCATGGACCAGGCAGGATATGGTGTCACGAGTGACATCCTTAGCCACTCGGTTTCCATGGCGCAATTCTTGGTTGGCGACATCACCGAGGTAATCGGTATGGAAAACACCACAATCAAAAAGCGTCCTTTGCCATCTGGCACCACCGGTCACTATGGCCGAGGTAAGCCAGAAGATCCAAAGGGAGATGTTGAAAATGAAGACTTCGCCTCGATGCTCTGTAGATTCAAAAACGGAGCAACCGGAACCTTCGAGGTAAGCCGAACCGTTGTTGGACCTGAAAGCCAGAACGCTTTCGAGATATATGGAACCAAAGGGTCAATTAGCTGGAACCTAGAGAAGCTCAACGAGATGCAGTACTACAAGCTAACTGACGACCTAAGCTCCGGATACACCACCATATACGGAGGCGACAGGTTCCCATTCCACGCCAACTTCGTTCCAGGTCAGGCCAACTCGATTGGCCTGGAGGACTTTGTTGCAATTGAGGACTACTCCTTCTTAGAAGCTATGGCAACAGGCAAGTCCTTTAGCCCAAGCTTCAAAGAAGCAGTGGATGTAGTGAGTGTTCAGCAGGCCCTTATTGATTCATGGTCTTCAAGAACCTGGGAGAGCGTCAAAGATCTAGGAAAGGCAAACTAATGGCAATCAAGACAGTCAGAATCACCACCGCTGAAGCAATCGTTAGATATCTGATTGCTCAGCGCATCATGGTTGATGGCAAGAATGTGCCACTGTTTCCAGCTGCCATGGGAATCTTCGGTCACGGTAACGTAACCAGCCTTGGCCACGCTCTTGAGATGCATCGCGATGAACTGCCAACCTACCGAGGCCAAAACGAGCAAGGCATGGGCCTTGCTGCAGCGGCTTTTGCTAAAGCCACCAGGCGTCAGCAGATTCTTATTGCCACCTCATCCGTTGGACCAGGAGCGACCAACATGGTGACAGCGGCAGGTGTAGCGATGGCTAACCGCCTACCTGTCTTGTTTATCTCGGGAGATACTTTTACCTCACGGCTACCAGATCCTGTGCTGCAGCAGGTTGAGCACTTTGGAATGCCAAGCGTTACTGTCAATGATTCATTCAAGCCAGTGACTAGATTTTGGGACAGAATCACTCACCCAGCTCAGGTTCTGTCTTCTCTGCCACAAGCCGTTTCCACGATGCTTGATCCAGCTGACTGTGGACCGGCATTTATTGGATTACCTCAGGATGTAACCGCAGAGGCATACGACTACCCGGTGGCGTTTTTTGAAACCAAGATTCATGAAATTACAAGACCAAGACCAGACACCAACCAGCTGGTAGAAGCTGCCAAGCTGATTCGCTCTGCCAAGAAACCTGTGATTATCGCCGGTGGCGGTGTTCACTACTCCAGAGCAGAACAGGTTCTTGCTGACTTCGCTGAAAAGTTTGGTATCCCGGTTGTTGAAACCGTTGCCGGTAAGT
>JBIIQS010000014.1:0-8038 GCA_044341965.1 Rhodoluna sp. | reverse complement strand
TCCACTGCTGCAATTGCGACTGCAAGATTGGCGCTTTGATGAATTCCAAATACCGGAGCCTCGTATGGTCCATACTTTCCTGCCAAGCCAGAAACCGTAACGCGCTGTCCAGTTGAAGTTGCCTGGTGAGACTCAACAGAAAAGTCTTTACCGAGCTCGAAAAATCCTTCAGCTTTCTCGTTCGAAACACGTTTTATTACTTGCATTGCCTCATTGGTTTGATCCGAGGTGATTACAAGCGCTCCTTGCTTGATGATTCCTGATTTGGTTTCGGCAATTTCCGAAATAGTGTTACCTAGTCTGTCCATGTGATCTAGGCCAACGGGTGTGAAAACGGCAACGTCGCCATCTGCCACATTGGTTGAGTCCCACGCTCCACCCATGCCAACTTCCAACACCAGAACATCTACCGGCGCATCAGCAAAGACTGCAAAACCAAGAACTGAAAGCGCCTCAAAGAAGGTAAGCGGGGCTTCTGATTTGGCAGCAAGTTCCTGATCCACCATTTCCAGAACCGGCTCAATATCCACATAAACGCCATAAAGCACTTCATCGCTAACTGGCTCACCATCTATCGCCATTCGTTCGGTGAACTTCAGAAGGTGCGGCGAGGTGAACCTTCCGGTTCTTAGTCCGTGCTCGCGCAAGATCCGCTCGATAAAACGGGTAGTCGAGGTCTTACCGTTGGTTCCAGTGATGTGAATCACACGGTAAGAGCGTTGCGGGTCGCCTAGTAGTTCCACCGCTTTTTTGGTTGGCTCAAGTCTTGGTCTGATCTTGTTCTCGGGAACCCGTTTCATAAGCTCTTCTAGAACGAAGGCTGCTTTGGACTCCCAGTACTTTTCGTCGTGAACTTCTGCGCTCAAAGCTTTACTACCGAAATCTGAACCTGCTGATTGTCACCAACTGCAACCGCGCCAGAAAGTGAAACCGATTCGCTATAACTTATTTCTAAAGTTAGAGTTTCGTTTTTGACAAGTTCTTCGTGGGCCTTGACCGCATCCAAGACATCCTTGGATGCAGTCAAAGATGTGGCGATCCGATCTGAGACATCTAGGTCAGCATCTTTTCTTGCCTGCTGCACCGCGCGAACCACATCGCGGGCTAGTCCTTCAGCTTCAAGCTCTGGAGTTACCACGCGGTTCAAAATCACAAAGCCACCAGCCGGCAAAATACCAATGAGTTTTTCGGCGCTCGATTCGTCTTTGGCAACCAGGTTTAGTTCGTATTCGCCCTCAAATAGTTCAACGCCGTTAACTACAACCTGGCCCTGAACCTGTTGCCAGTTACCTGACTTTGCAGCGCCGATGATCTCCTGCACCTGCTTGCCAAGCCTTGGTCCCAACGCCCTGGAGTTTACGGTCAGCTGCTGTTCAACCCCAAAGTCCTTGGTTGATTCAACCGCAAGCTCAACAAGTTCTACTTCTTTGACGTTTAGCTCTTCAGCGATAATCTCTGCGAAATCTTTTAGAGCCTTGGCTCCTGGAGTAACAACAGTGAGCTTGGAAAGCGGTAGCCGGACTCTAAGTGAGTTGGTCTTTCTAAGGCTTAGCGCCACAGAGCTAACAATTCGCACCTGGTCCATAGACGAAACCAAATCCGCGTCGTATTTCAAGTCCGAGGCTTCCGGCCAGCTCTGCAGGTGAATGCTGCGGCCACCAGTTAGTCCGCGCCAAATCTGCTCGGAGATCATTGGAAGCAGAGGAGCAGCTACGCGAGTGACGATTTCCAAAACCGTATACAGAGTGTCGAAGGCTTCTTCGTTACCTTCCCAGAACCGGTCGCGAGAACGACGAACGTACCAGTTGGTTAGCACATCGCTGAAATCTCTTAGCTTCGCTGACGCTGAATAGGAATCATAAAGATTCAAATCCGCTTCAACGCCTTCAATTAGGTCTTTAGTTTTGGATAACAAGTATCGATCCAAGACGTCCTTGCTATCCACAGAGTACTTAGCCTGGTAGTTAGAAGCGTTTGCGTAGAGGCTAAAGAAGTACCAGGTGTTCCACAGCGGCAGTAGCACCTGTCGAACACCTTCGCGAATTCCTTGCTCGGTGACGACCAAGTTACCACCGCGAAGAATTGTGCTGGACATCAGAAACCATCTCATGGCATCTGAACCATCGCGGTCGAATACCTCGGACACATCTGGATAGTTTCTTAGCGACTTGGACATCTTCTGTCCGTCGTTACCTAAAACGATTCCGTGTGAGATTGCTGATTTGAAAGCCGGTCTATCAAACAAAGCGGTTGCAAGCACGTGAAGTGTATAGAACCAGCCACGGGTTTGACCGACGTATTCGACTATGAAATCTCCTGGGTTGTGAGTATCAAACCAGTCCCGGTTTTCGAATGGATAGTGGACCTGAGCAAACGGCATTGAGCCCGATTCGAACCAGCAGTCCAGCACTTCTGGAACCCGTCGCATCATTGACTTGCCGGTTGGATCGTCCGGGTTTGGTCTTACTAGTTCGTCGATGTATGGCCTGTGAAAATCAGTTGGCTCCTTGCCGAAATCTTTAGCAAGTTCCTCCAGGGACCCGTAGACATCAATCCGCGGATAATTTGGGTCATCTGATTTCCAAACCGGAATCGGAGCTCCCCAGAAACGGTTTCGGCTAATGGCCCAGTCGCGAACGTTTTCAAGCCACTTACCGAATGAGCCATCTTTGGTGTGTGACGGGGTCCAGTCAATTTGTTGGTTTAGCTCGAGCATGCGATCTTTCACCTTGGTGGTTTCAACGAACCAAGATGAAACGGCCTTATAGATCAGCGGGTTCTTGCAGCGGTAGCAGTGTGGATAAGGGTGGTCGTAGCTTGCTTGCCTTAGCAGTCTGCCTTCAGCTTTTAGCTTTTGAGTGATGGGCTTGTTCGCATCGAATACATGCTGACCCTCAAAGTCTGTAATAACAGAATTGAATTGACCGCGCTCGTTCACCGAAACGTAGACAGGAATTCCAGCCAGTTCGCAAAGCCTTTGGTCATCTTCACCGTATGCAGGCGCTTGGTGAACGATTCCAGTTCCCTCGTTGTCAGCAACATAATCGCCAACTAATACCTGCCAGGCGTTTGCGGTATCGAACTTAGTCTCATCCGCGTAGTAATCAAAGATCCGTTCGTAACGGATACCCGCCAGATCTTTACCCAAGACCTTAGTTTCGATTGCAGCTAGTGCTTCATCCGCAGAATCATAACCTAGGTCCTTGGAGTAGTTGCCCAACAAAGAAGCCGCAATCAAATACTTAGCCGATGAATCTCCGCCGTCGGCTGCGCCGTTTGCTCCAGCTGGAACAATCGCGTATTCAATTTCTGGACCTACCGCGAGCGCGAAGTTCGTAGGTAGCGTCCATGGAGTTGTCGTCCACGCCAAGATACGAGTCTTGTTAAGAGAACCCCCAACGATTGGGAAGGTTACGGTTACGCTCTGGTCCTGGCGAGTTTTATAAACCTCGTCGTCCATTCGAAGCTCGTGATTTGATAGCGGAGTCTCACATCTCCAGCAGTAAGCTAAAACCTTGAAGCCTTCGTAGATAAGACCTTTTTTATATAGCTCCTTGAATGCCCAGATCACGCTCTCGGTGTAGTTGGTGTCTAGAGTCTTGTAGTCATTCTCAAAATCAACCCAGCGGGCCTGTCTTGTGACGTAGCTCTTCCAGTCCTGGGTGTACTTCAAAACCGAGGTCTTGCAGTAGGCGTTGAACTTATCTACGCCGTACTTCTCAATCTCAGGCCTTCCGGAGATACCCAGCTGACGCTCTGCCTCTACTTCTGCGGGCAGTCCATGAGTATCCCAGCCAAAGCGGCGCTCCACTCGGTAACCCTGCATGGTCTTGAATCTTGGAACTAGGTCTTTGGTGTAGCCGGTAAGTAAATGGCCGTAGTGAGGCAATCCGTTGGCAAAAGGAGGTCCGTCATAAAACACAAACTCTTCAGCAGATTCTGCTTTTCGCTGATCTATCGAAGCCTGGAAGGTGCCGTCTTTGTCCCAGTAATCAAGAATCCGCTGTTCGATTTCAGGGAAGCTAGGGCTAGGGGTTACGCCAGATGCCTCATCTTCCGAGTTAAGGGGATACATTTTGGGCTTTCTTGGCGTTGTCTTCGGTAATCTCTATCAATGTTAACCTGTATCTAACCCGTTTTTTGGAGACTTTAGCCATGAATAATGCCCGAGGCAATGCAGCTAGCTACGCCCGCGCCGCCACCACCCCAGACAAGGTTGGAGTTGAAGGTCTAGAGCAAAAGTGGGGTCCTAGCTGGGATAGCTCCAAGACTTACAGCTTTGATGTCTCAGCTCCAAAATCACAAATCTTCTCAATCGATACTCCCCCTCCGACGGTTTCTGGATCTTTGCATGTCGGTCACGTATTTAGTTACACCCATACCGATCTAATTGCCAGGTATCAGCGCATGATCGGTAAAGAGGTTTACTACCCAATGGGTTGGGATGACAACGGTTTACCAACCGAAAGGCGCGTTCAAAACTTCTATGGCGTTCGCTGCGACCCAAGTCTTGGCTACATCGATAATTTTCAGCCGCCCTTTGAAGGTGGCGATGGCAAATCAAGCAAAGCTGCCGACCAGCTACCAATCTCCAGAAGAAACTTCATCGAGCTATGCGAGAGATTGACCCTGGAAGACGAGAAGCAGTTCGAGGCTCTTTGGCGTCAGCTAGGTCTATCAATTGATTGGTCGCAGACTTACCAAACTATATCCCCGGACGCTCAGGCCGTTTCCCAAAAAGCCTTTCTAAATAACCTCGCTCGTGGCGAGGCATACCAGGCGATGGCTCCAACGCTTTGGGACGTAACTTTTAGAACAGCCGTTGCCCAAGCAGAGCTAGAAGACCGTGATCAGCCAGGTGCTTATCACCGCATCGGCTTTGACGGACCAGAAGGCAAGATCTTTATCGAGACCACCAGACCAGAACTGATTCCAGCTTGTGTTGCACTTGTTGCCCACCCCGAAGACGAGCGCTATCAGAAGTTTTTTGGCAAGAGCGTAACAACTCCTTTGTTTGGTGTTGAAGTTCCAGTAGTTGCCCACCGTCTTGCGCAAAAAGACAAAGGTTCTGGAATTGCAATGATTTGTACGTTTGGTGATGTCACAGACGTTATCTGGTGGCGAGAGCTAGATCTTCCAAACCGCGCCATCTTGGGCTGGGATGGCAGAATCCTGAGCGATGCACCCGAGGTAATCAAAGACTCTAAAGCTCTTGAGGTATTTGCTGAACTAGCCGGTAAGACAGTTTTCTCGGCAAGGCAGCGAATTGTTGAGCTGCTGCTCGAATCAGGAGACATGGTCGGTGAGCCTAAACCAATCACCCACCCGGTTAAGTTCTTTGAAAAAGGCGACAAGCCTCTAGAGATTGTCTCAACGAGACAGTGGTACCTAAGAAACGGCGGCCGCGATGAGGCACTTCGCGATCAGCTAATTAAACTCGGTAAGGACTTAAAGTTTCACCCTGACTTTATGCGAGTGCGTTTTGAGAACTGGGTCAATGGTCTAACAGGTGACTGGCTAGTATCCAGGCAGCGTTTCTTTGGCGTTCCGATTCCGGTTTGGTACGCGCTGGATGCTGACGGTAATCCTGATTACGAGAATGTGATCACACCTAAAGAAGCGTCATTGCCGGTTGATCCTTCCAGCCAATGCCCAGAAGGTTTCACTGAAGATCAGCGTGGCAAACCAAATGGATTTATGGGAGAGGTGGACATTCTTGATACCTGGGCCACGTCTTCCCTAACACCGCAGCTAGCCGGTGGCTGGATCTCTGATCCTGAAAAGTATGCCAAGGTTTTCCCGTTTACTTTGCGTCCTCAGGGTCAAGACATTATTCGCACGTGGCTGTTTTCAACCTTGCTTCGTTCTTTCCAGGAAGAGAACCAAATCCCATGGAGTGACGCGGCGTTATCAGGTTGGATTCTTGATCCAGACCGCAAGAAAATGTCTAAATCTAAAGGCAACGTTGTAGTGCCAAATGATTTGTTGGATGAGCACGGCTCCGATGCTGTCAGATATTGGGCCGCAGCCGCAAGGCTTGGAACCGATGCTGCCTTTGACGTAGGTCAAATGAAAGTTGGACGCCGACTTGCAATTAAGGTTCTCAACGCTGCAAAGTTCGTTCTCTCCTTTGATCTAGCTAGCGACAAGATGGTAGTAACTGAAGCTATTGATAAGGCGATGCTTGCAGCTCTTGCCGAAGTTGTTACGGGAGCAACCAAGGCCTTTGAAAGCTACGATCACACGAAAGCTCTTGAGCTAACCGAATCGTTCTTTTGGAACTTCACTGACGACTACCTAGAGCTTGTGAAAGAACGCGCCTACGGTCAAAACACCGACCCTGCATCCCAAGCATCCGCGGTGAGCGCGTTAAGGATTGCCCTACTTGCAATCACCAAGCTACTGGCACCATTTATTCCTTTCGCCACCGAAGAAGCCTGGAGCTGGTGGCAAGAAGGAAGTGTCCACCGCAGTAATTGGCCAGTATCAGAGGACCTATCAGGCTTCACCGGAAGCCAGAGCGCAGGCTTACTGTCTCTTGCCTCCCAGGCTCTTATTGGGATTCGTAAAGCCAAGTCTGACGAAAAGCTATCAATGAAGGCTGAGATAGCCAGTCTGACCATTGAAGCTAGTGAGCAAGAGGTTGCATCGCTAAAGCTAATCGAGTCTGATTTGAAATCAGTAGGCAAAATCGACACAGTCAACTACAAAGTGTCTGAGTCGCTAGCAATTAGCGGAGTTTCTTTCAAGCCTGTGCAATAAGAAGGGTCCGAGATGACTTACCTAAATCCATTTCAAAATCGCTCCACGCTTGAATACGAGCTGCCTGATTTTTCCAAAATCACAGACGCGCACTACCTACCCGCTTTCTATGCTGGTTGCGAGCAGCAGCTAGCAGAAATTGAGGCAATAACCTCGCAAACTGAAGTGACTTTCAACAACACCGTTGTTGCATTAGAGCGATCCGGAAAAATGCTCGAGCGAATGCTACTAGTTTTCTACAACAAGTCATCAGCCGACACTAACCCGACTATCGACAAAATCGAATCTGAGATTGCACCTAAGCTTGCAGGCCACGAGGATGCAATCAAACTAAATCCTGAATTGTTTTCTAGAATCCAAACACTTTATGAAACTCGTGATCAACTAGGCCTAGATACAGAGTCGGTTTGGCTCATTGAAAGATATCATCGGGACTTTGTGCACGCTGGAGCACAGCTAAGCCCTGAAAACCGCGAGATCTTAAAGCAATACAACGAGAAGCTGTCGGAGTTACAAACCAAATTCGATCAGAATGCCCTTGCAGAAGCTAATCGGCTAGCTGTTTTGGTGGATGATGTTGCAACGCTTGCTGGATTGTCTGAATCAGAAATTGATATCGCCGCTCAAGCAGCAAAAGAGCGTGGCCTGGAAGGTAAGTACTTGGTGAACATGGTCAACTACACCGGTCACCCTTGGTTAGCCTCTTTAGAAAACCGGGAACTGCGCGAGAAGATCATGCGTGCCAGCATGTCAAAATCCACCTCCGGTGGAGACTTTGACAACCAAGAGCTCATCAAACAAATCGTTAGGCTTCGTGCTGAGCGAGCAAAGCTTCTTGGTTTCGAGAGCCATGCAGCTTATGTGCTCTCGGATCAAACAGCTGGTAAGCCAGCAAACGCGCACAATATGCTTCGCCGTATTGCCCCAGCTGCCGTTTCCAACGCGCGCTCAGAAGCAAAGGATCTTGAGGCCCAACTACAAAAAGACCACGCTGGTTCACTGCTTGAAAGCTGGGACTGGGCTTACTACACAGAGAAGGTCCGAAAAGAAAAGTACAACCTAGATACCTCTTTGATGAAGCCCTACTTCGAACTGGAACGAGTGCTATTTGACGGTGTCTTTTTCGCTGCTGAGAAGCTGTTTGGAATCACTTTCAAGGAAAGAAATGACCTTCGGGCTTACCATGAGGAAGCCAGGGTGTTTGAGGTCTTCAACGAAGACGGATCCAAACTTGGATTGTTTATTGGGGACTTCTTTACTAGAGACTCTAAGCACG
>JBIIQS010000138.1:0-8041 GCA_044341965.1 Rhodoluna sp. | reverse complement strand
ATCGAAGACTCAGCAAACTCATCACAAGACCCGAAGATGGGTCTAGTTTTTGGTGACCCAATTTTGTATGACCCGGCTTACACACCAGACGAGTGCAAGACCAAGGGTAAGAGCTACACCCAACCTCTTTATATCAAAGCCGAATTCACTAACTACCTAACCGGTGAAATTAAGTCACAGACCGTTTTCATGGGAGATTTCCCAGTCATGACTGAAAAGGGAACATTCGTTATCAACGGAACTGAGCGCGTTGTTGTTTCTCAGCTTGTTCGCTCTCCTGGTGTTTACTTCTCGGTTTCAACTAACACCACTGGAAACCTAGACGTTCGAAACAACAAAGCGCAGATCATTCCATCTCGTGGTTCTTACCTAGAATTTCTAACTGAGTGGGTTAGAGATGACCGTAAGCCAATCGCTCGCTTTGGCCAGCCAATTGTTCAGGTCCAGGTAGATCGCAAGACTAAAGTTTCTGCAACTATCTTCTTGAAGGCACTTGGATTCACTAAAGAGGAAATCATTGCAGAGTTTTCTGACATCGAAAAGGCAGTTGGAAGCGCTGCTCCAACTTGGAAATACGATGTTGATCTAATTGCAAACACCTTGGCTTACGACGAGTCTAAGGTTTTCGCCAACCCAATCTTGACCAAGGAAGATGCACTTCGTGAGCTCTACCGCAAGGTTCGTAGCGAAGCGGCTGGTTCTGAAGTAGCGGCTGCATGGCTTAACTCAACTTACTTTGAGTCCAAGAGATACAACCTTGCAAAGGTTGGCCGTCACAAGCTAAACCGCAAGCTAGGTATCGACGAGCCACTAGAAGTAAACACTTTGACCAAGAGCGACGTAATTGGCGCATTGAAGTACCTATTGCTGTTCGACCAGTCAATCGCGAACCAGGCATCTGCTTCGAACGCCCGTATCGAGTTCCCAGTAAAGATGAATGGCAAGGCTGTAAAGATTGCCGTTTCTGCTGACGACATCGATGACTTCTCAAACCGAAGAATTCGTTCCGTTGGAGAGCTAATACAGAACCAGGTTCGTATTGGTCTATCTCGTATGGAGCGTGTTGTTCGTGAGCGCATGTCGACCCAGGACATCGAGGCGATCACTCCTCAGACACTTATTAACTTGCGACCAGTTGTTAGCGCTATCAAGGAATTCTTTGGTGCTAGCCAGCTATCGCAGTTTATGGATCAGAACAACCCACTTGCAGGTCTTGCGCACAAGCGTCGCTTGTCCGCACTTGGTCCAGGTGGTATCGCTCGTGAGCGTGCCCAGATGGAAGTTCGAGATGTACACCCTTCCCACTACGGAAGAATGTGTCCGGTTGAAACCCCAGAAGGACCGAACATTGGTCTCATTGGATCTTTGACCGCTTACGCAAGAATCAACGCGTTTGGTTTTATCGAAACTCCATATCTGAAGGTAACTAACGGCAAGGTAACCGGAAAGATCGAGTACCTAGATGCAGCAGCCGAAGACGGTAAAGCAATCGCTGGTGCTGACACTCCTTTGAACGCAGACAAGACATTTGCTAACAAGAAGGTATTCGCGAGATTCCGCGGAGACGTTGTTGAGTTTGACAAGGAAGATGTTGACTATGTTGACGTATCTCCTCGTCAGCTGGCTTCAGTTTCAACTTCGTTGATCCCGTTCCTAGAGCACGATGACTCATCACGTGCTCTTATGGGTGCCAACATGCAGCGTCAGGCTGTTCCACTAGTTCGCTCCGAGGCTCCATTTGTTGGAACCGGTATGGAAAGAACAGCTGCATTTGATTCTGGAGCCTTGGTTATTGCCGAGACTGCCGGTGTTGTTGAAGAAGTTGCAGCCAACGTAATTGTGATCAAGCAGGAAAACGGCCGAAAGAAGGAATACCTTCTTCGCAAGTTTGATCGCTCGAACCAGGGAACTGCTATCAACCAGCAACCACTTGTTTCAGTTGGCCAGAAGATTGAGGCTGGGGAAGTCCTTGCTGATGGTCCATCCACCGACAACGGTGAGCTAGCTCTTGGAAAGAACCTACTTGTAGCGTTCATGCCTTGGGAAGGTCACAACTTCGAGGACGCCATTATCTTGAGCCAGAACCTAGTCAAGGAAGATACTTTGTCTTCGATTCACATCGAAGAGTATGAAGTTGACGCTCGTGACACCAAGTTGGGTAAGGAAGAAATCACCGCAGATCTTCCAAACGTTTCGATGGAAGCCCTTGCGCAGCTTGATGAGAATGGAATCATTCGCATCGGTGCCGAGGTAAGACCAGGAGATATCTTGGTTGGAAAGGTAACACCTAAGGGTGAGACCGAGCTTTCAGCTGAAGAGCGTTTGCTACGTGCGATTTTCAACGAGAAGTCCCGCGAAGTTCGCGACACTTCCTTGAAGGTTCCTCACGGTGAAGGTGGAACCGTTATCGCTGTGAAGGTGTTTGACATCGAAGCAGGAGACGACGAGCTAGGTGCTGGCATCAACCAGAGAGTCGTAGTTAACATCGCGCAGCGCAGAAAAATCACCGAGGGTGACAAGCTTGCTGGTCGCCATGGAAACAAAGGTGTTATTTCTAAGATTCTTCCAGTTGAAGACATGCCGTTCATGGAAGATGGAACTCCAGTTGACATCATCTTGAACCCTCTGGGTATTCCAGGTCGAATGAACTTCGGTCAGGTTCTAGAAACTCACCTTGGTTGGATTGCTAAGCAGGGTTGGAAAGTTGAAGGAGTTGCCAAGTGGGCAGACGCCATCGTTGCAGAAATGCGCGAGGGTAAGCCTGGCACCAAGGTTGCAACACCAATCTTCGACGGTGCTTCAAAAGACGAGATCATCGGATTGCTTGGCTCGACCCTGCCTAACAGGGATGGCCAGAGACTGGTGAACGAAACCGGAAAGACTCGTTTGTTTGACGGTCGTTCAGGAGAGCCATTCCCAGAGCCAATTTCTGTTGGATACATGTACGTGCTGAAGCTTCACCACTTGGTTGATGACAAGATTCACGCTCGTTCCACTGGTCCTTACTCGATGATTACTCAGCAGCCACTTGGTGGTAAGGCTCAGTTCGGTGGACAGCGATTTGGTGAGATGGAAGTTTGGGCGCTACAGGCATATGGTGCCGCTCACACTCTTCAAGAGCTACTCACTATTAAGTCGGATGACATCACCGGTCGAGTTCGCACCTACGAGGCGATCGTGAAGGGCGACAACATCCAAGCTCCTGGTATTCCAGAGTCCTTCCGCGTTTTGGCAAAAGAGATGCAGTCTCTTGCTCTAAACGTTGAGGTTCTAAACGCCGAAGGTCAGGCAGTTCAGATGAAGGACGATGACTTCGAGTTTGATCGCGCAGCTGAAGAGCTGGGCATCAACCTATCTCGCAACGAGAACCTAACCGCAGACAACGAATACACCGGATTTTAGAGAGAGATTAGGAAAAAATCATGGAAGTTGAATCATTCGACGCCCTCAGAGTGGGACTAGCAAATGCTGATGACATCAGATCATGGTCTCACGGTGAGGTCAAGAAGCCTGAGACCATCAACTACCGAACTCTCAAGCCTGAGAAGGACGGTCTGTTCTGCGAGAAGATCTTCGGTCCTACCAAGGACTGGGAGTGCACCTGCGGTAAGTACAAGCGCGTTCGCTTTAAGGGAATCGTTTGTGAGCGCTGTGGTGTTGAGGTAACCAAGTCTTCAGTTCGTCGTGAGCGCATGGGTCACATCGAATTAGCTGCCCCGGTTACTCACATCTGGTACTTCAAGGGCGTTCCTTCAAGATTGGGTTACCTACTGAACATGGCTCCAAAAGACCTAGAGAAGATCATTTACTTCGCCGCCTACAGAATCATGTCCATTCACCACGAGGACAAAACCCTTGACGCAGGTCTCACCAAAGAAGACTACGTAGCGAGAATGCGCACCATCTCTGACGAGAGATTGCAGGAAATGCTTTCTGTTGCTCAGGCAGAGTATGACGCTCTAACTGGAATGGGTCTTTCCCTGCAGCACGCAATCAAGCTTTGGGAAGCTCCAACCTGGGTTGACGCTCAGTTCGCAAAGAGCCTGGAGCAGCTAATCGATCAGGAAGAAAAGAACCCTGAAGGTTTCTGGAACAAGAAAGCTCTTGCCGAAGCAGAAGCAGCAGACGACGAAGAGGTTTCACCTGTTGTTCGTCCAGCGGCTGAAGAGAAGCAGATTAAGCAGCTTATTTCTGAGTTCAAGAAGAAGACCGACAAGATCGTTCGTGAGTTCGCTCGAGTAGAGCGTCCTGCCAACCTACAAAAAGAGCAGCTTGCTTGGAGAATGTACCTGACCGTAAAGGCCGGAGACCTAATCCAGAATGACGTGATCTTTGATCACTTCGACTACTCATATGGAGAGTTCTTTGACACTTCTATTGGTGCCGAGGCTGTGCAGCGCGTTCTTTCAGAGTTCGATCTAGAAGGTTGTGCTCTAGAGCTTCGCGAGCAGATTGCAACCACCAAGGGCTCTAAGCAGACACAAGCTATTAAGCGCCTAAAGGTTGTAAACAGCTTCATGCAGTCAAACACCCCTCCAACCTCAATGGTTTTGGATGTTCTGCCTGTGCTACCTCCAGAAATTCGTCCAATGGTTCAGCTAGATGGTGGCCGCTTTGCTACCTCTGACCTGAACGATCTCTACCGCAGGGTGATCAACCGTAACAACCGTCTAAAGAGATTCGTTGACCTAGGCGCTGTTCCAAAGACCATCTTGAACAACGAAAAGCGCATGCTTCAAGAAGCCGTTGACGCGCTATTCGATAACGGTCGTCGTGGACGCGCTGTTACTGGAACTGGAAACCGTGCACTAAAGTCCCTTTCAGATCTTCTAAAGGGTAAGCAGGGTCGTTTCCGTCAGAACCTTCTGGGTAAGCGTGTTGACTACTCAGGCCGTTCCGTAATCGTTGTTGGTCCTCAGCTGAAGCTGCACCAGACCGGTCTTCCAAAGCTGATGGCGCTAGAGCTATTCAAGCCATACGTAATGAAGCGATTGGTTGATTTGGGTCTTGCCCAGAACATCAAGTCTGCCAAGCGCATGGTTGAAAGATCTCGCCCACAGGTTTGGGGTGTTCTGGAAGAGGTAATCAAGGAGCGTCCGGTTCTACTAAACCGTGCACCGACCCTTCACCGTCTAGGTATCCAGGCCTTCGAGCCACTGCTAGTAGAAGGTAAGGCCATCCAGCTTCACCCGCTAGTTTGTGCTGCTTTCAACGCTGACTTCGATGGTGACCAGATGGCTGTCCATCTTCCACTTTCTGTCGAGGCCCAGGCTGAAGCTCGTGTTTTGATGCTTGCATCAAACAACATCTTGAAGCCTTCCGATGGTCGTCCAGTTGCTACCCCAACCCAGGACATGATCATTGGTCTATTCCACATGACCACACTCAAAGAAGGAGTTAAGGGAGAAGGTTCGGCTTACGGATCAATCTCAGAAGCTCAGCTTGCATTCGATGCTGGATTCTTGGACCTAAACGCCAAGATCAAGATTCGTCTTCCAGAAAAGGGTGAGCCAGCAATTCGCGAAACTACTTTGGGTCGTGCATTGTTCAACGAAACTCTTCCAGTGGAGTTCCCTTATCAGGAGCTACGCGTTGGTAAGAAGGAAATCGGTCGCATTGTGACTGACCTTGTTGACACCGTTAGCCGTGTTGAGGTTGCTCAGTCACTAGACCGCATCAAGGATGTTGGTTTCTACTGGGCTACTCGTTCTGGTGTTTCGATGTCCATCTCGGATGCGAACTTCGACACCTCCGGAAACTTTGACAAGGCACGTGCGAAGATCCTGCTTGATGGTGAGAAAGAACACACCAAGATTCAAGAAGCATTCGACAACGGTCTAAAGAGTGACTTGGAGCGTCGTGACGAGCTAGGTGCTTTGTGGTTCAAGAGAACTAACGAAATCGGTACCTTGCTAGAAGAGTCACTTCCAAAGGACAACGCCATTTACAAGATGGTTACCTCCGGAGCTCGTGGAAACCTTCTACAGATTCGTTCGATCATGGGTATGCGTGGACCGGTTGCAACTTCATCCGGTGACTTCGCACCTATGCCGGTCAAGGGAAACTACTTGCTTGGACTAACTGCGAATGAGTACTTCATTAACGCTACTGGTGCTCGTAAGGGTAACGCTGACACCGCCATGAAAACTGCTGCTGCGGGTTACCTAACCCGTCGTCTAGTTGACGTGGCTCAGGACGTTATTGTTCGGGAACCAGATTGTGGCACAACCAAGGGTCTAGACAAGGATCTACTCGACGATGACCAAGTAGAACTATCGATCTTGGCTCGTTGTGTAGCGGTTGATGTAAAGGCTGACGGCAAGACAATTGCCAAAGCTGGAACCGCAATTGACTCCAAGCTAGTAGCAACCATGAAAGAGGCAGGTCTTGAGACCGTTGCTGTTCGTTCGGTTCTAACTTGTGAATCAGTTCACGGCGTTTGTGCCAAGTGTTACGGAAACTCTTTGGCTACTGGAGATCCTGTTGAACTTGGAGAGGCCATTGGAATCATCGCCGCTCAGTCAATTGGTGAGCCTGGTACTCAGCTAACAATGCGTACCTTCCACACCGGTGGTGCTGCATCGAGCGCGAAGAAGCAGACTATTTTGAAGTCCATTGGTGGTCGTAAGGTTCGCGTTGAGCGATTGATTTCCTACGACATCACCCAGGGTCTAAATGGTGTGACTGACTTGCTAGAAGCTCGTGTTGGATGGCGTCAGGCTGGAAAGGTTGCCGTAATGGCATTCTGGCCAGGAACCGTTGACATCGTTGAGGTTGCTAGCGCAACTGGAGCGAAGAAGTTCGATGTTTATGTTCGTCCAACTGGTGAAGCTGCTGAGAAGGAAGCCGAAGCTCTAGCGCTTCAGTACTCGTTCTCCAGAACAACCTCGAAGACCTTCAAGAAGCTATCTCCATACACACCAATTACTTCAGTTAGCTCACCAGATGATCTACTGATTGAAAAGGGCGATGCTGTAAAGGCTGGAGACTACCTAGTTGACGGAACTCCAATTCCTCACGAGGTGTTGATGGTTAAGGGAAGCCGCGAAGCTGCTGCCGAAATCATCCGTGGTGTTCAGGCAATCTATGGTTCACAGGGTGTGCCACTGCACGACAAGCACCTTGAGGTTATCGTTCGCCAGATGCTTGGCAAGGTTACCGTTATCGACTCTGGAGATACCGAAATGCTTCCAGGTGAGATCATCGACCGTAACCGCTTCACCCGCATTAACCGCCAGGCGGTTTCTGAGGGTAAGAAGCCTGCATCTGCTCGTCAGGAAGTAATGGGTATGACCCGTGCATCCTTGGCTGCTCAGTCATGGCTATCGGCCGCCTCCTTCCAGGAAACCACCAGGGTGCTAACCCAGGCGGCATTGGATCGAAGAAGCGACCCGCTACTAGGACTAAAGGAAAACGTCATCATTGGAAAGCTAATTCCAGCTGGAACCGGACTACCTGGCTACCGCAACATCTCGGTAGACGGAACCGAAAAGGCCAAGGAAGATCGCTACCCGAACCGCATCTGGGGTCAAGAAGCCCTAGTCGAAGAGGTGTCGCCAGCGGCAGCGCTGAGCTTCTCGATGGACGAAGAAGTTGAGGCAAGCTCCGAGCCGGTCGAATAACCATTTGACCGCTTGGAGCCTAATCAGCTAGGCTGGGCAAAGCGTCCTACGGGACGCATTGTCTTGCCAAAACAGCCAATAATTTGGCTGGCAGCAAACTAAAGAAACTTTTTTCTCGGTATTTGACCGCGGAAAAACCTTAAAGGAGAAATGTAGTGCCAACAATTCAGCAGTTGGTCCGTAAGGGACGCACGTCGAAGGCCTCAAAGACCAAGACGCCAGCTCTTAAGGCCAGCCCACAGCGACGCGGTGTGTGTACTCGTGTTTACACAACCACACCTAAGAAGCCAAACTCGGCACTACGTAAGGTAGCTCGTGTGAAGCTTTCCAACGGAATTGAAGTAACTGCCTACATCCCGGGCGAAGGTCACAACCTCCAGGAGCACTCCATGGTGCTAGTTCGCGGTGGTCGGGTTAAG